>CAXTFP010000319.1:0-4518 GCA_964243135.1 uncultured Lichenihabitans sp. | reverse complement strand
TCGCCATGAACCTCGGCGTCGACCCCAAGCACGCCGACCAGATGGTCCGCGGCGTGGTGAACCTGCCGAACGGCACGGGCCGCACGGTCCGCGTCGCGGTCTTCGCCCGCGGCGCCAAGGCCGACGAGGCCCGCAACGCGGGGGCCGACGTGATCGGCGCCGAGGACCTCGTGGCCACCGTCCAGGGCGGCACGATCGAGTTCGACCGCTGCATCGCCACGCCCGACATGATGGGCCTGGTGGGGCGCCTCGGCAAAGTGCTCGGCCCGCGCGGCCTCATGCCGAACCCGCGCGTCGGCACCGTGACCATGGACGTCGCGGGCGCTGTCAAGGCGTCGAAGGGCGGCGCCGTGGAGTTCCGCGTCGAGAAGGCCGGCATCGTGCAGGGCAGCGTCGGCAAGGCCTCGTTCGACGACGCCAAGCTCGTCGAGAACATCAGGGCGTTCGTGGACGCCGTGACGCGCGCCAAGCCGGCCGGCGCCAAGGGCACCTACCTCCAGCGCGTGGCTATCTCGTCCACCATGGGGCCCGGCGTGAAGGTCGACCCGGCGACGCTCGGCACCTCCTGAGCGGGCGCACTGCCGCACCCGCGCGAATGTGAGGGCGCGGCAGCAAATCCGCTTGGCATGAAGATGTGAAGTCTTTATGAGGGCGGAAGGGTCCTTCGCGGGGCTCCCGACATCGCGCCGACCGATCCCGCGAGGGTTTGGGGGCGCGAACCGAAGGCCGGAGGGTGAGGGAGCGATCCCACACCCTTTCCGGCCGTGTCCTGTCCGAGACTGCAGGTGCCGTGCCGCCCTCCGGGGCGGTGGCTCGAATCCCCGACCGCCGGCCTCGCGCCGACGCTCACCCGGGAGCCAGCATAGACGGTGAAGCCGATTTGAACGACGGGTGCGCCCGCGAGCGCGCCTTCAGATTTGGTTCGATCCTTCTGTCCGGAGGCCGCGAGGTCGCCGGGGACAGGCACAGACCGCGGGGCCGGCGCTCGGGCGCAGGACTTCGCGGGTACCTTGTGCAGTCGCGAGGCTAGCCTTCGCTCTTCGGAGTTTCAACTTTGGACAGAACGGAAAAGAAGGAGCTGGTCGACGACCTCAACGGCGTCTTCAAGACGGCGTCGGTCGTGGTCGTGGCTCACTATTCCGGCCTCACTGTGGCGCAGCTTCAGCGCTTGCGCAAGCAGATGAGAGAGGCCGGAGCCAAGGTGCAGGTCGCCAAGAACCGTCTCGCCAAGATCGCCCTCGAAGGCACGGATGTCGCGTCCATCGGCTCGCTGCTGACGGGACCGACCATCCTGGCCTATTCGGACGATCCGGTCGCGGCGCCGAAGGTGGCGGCCGCCTTCGCCAAGGATTTCGAGCGTTTCGTCATCCTGGGCGGCGCCATGGGCCGCACGGCCCTCGACCCGAACGGCGTCCGGGCCCTCGCCACCATGCCGTCGCTCGACGAGCTGCGCAGCAGGATCGTCGGCCTCATCCAGGCGCCGGCCACGAAGCTCGCCCAGCTCACCACGGCCCCCCAGGCCAAGCTGGCGCGCGTCTTCCAGGCCTATGCCGATCGGGATGCCGCGGCGCAGGACGCCGCCTGACTCCCACGCTTGATTTCACCACCATCGAACCAGATATACGGAATTAGCACATGGCCAACCTTTCCCAGATCGTCGACGACCTGTCGGCCCTCACCGTTCTCGAAGCCGCCGAGCTCGCCAAGATGCTCGAAGAGAAGTGGGGCGTGTCGGCCGCTGCCGCGACCGTCGCGGTCGCGGCCGGTCCGGCCGGCGCCGCGGCCGCCCCGGTCGAGGAGCAGACCGAGTTCACCGTGATCCTCGCCGCCATCGGCGACAAGAAGATCGAAGTCATCAAGGAAGTCCGCGCCATCACCGGCCTGGGCCTCAAGGAGGCCAAGGACCTCGTCGAGGGTGCGCCGAAGCCCGTCAAGGAGGCCGTGTCGAAGGACGATGCCGCCAAGCTCAAGGCTCAGCTCGAGAAGGTCGGCGCTAAGGTCGAGCTCAAGTAACCAAGTGGAATGCCGCGCGGTCGGGACCGCGCCCCTCATCTAACAAATGACCGGTCCCGGGGAGCGTCCCCGGGACCTTTCCGGCGTTTCGGTTCGGCCTCCGTGGCCGCCGCAGCGCCGATGACGGTCTCCGTCGGGGTTCGAGCCCGCGTCGGCGGTGACGACACGAGATGCCGAGGCGCGCCGGACCCCGCGAGGTCGGCCGGCCCCTCGACCCCGCGCCGGGCTCGGGATTTTGACGAAGGGCCGCCTCAGCGGTCCCTTCGAGGCGGAGACCGGGCGTCGGGCCCGGTCGGGATGGCCGCCGCACGAAAGGTACGAGGAGCGACATGGCGCAAACGTTCACCAGCCGGAAACGGGTCCGCAAGTTCTTCGGTCACATCCGCGAAGTGGCCGAGATGCCCAACCTGATCGAGGTCCAGAAGGCCTCCTACGATCAGTTTCTGCTGGTCGATGCGGCCAAGGGCGGCCGGCCCGACGAGGGCCTCCAGTCCGTGTTCAAGTCGGTGTTCCCCGTGTCGGACTTCGCCGGCACGGCCCTGCTCGAATTCGTCAAATACGAGTTCGAGCAGCCGAAGTTCGACGTCGACGAGTGCCGCGCCCGCGGCATGACCTTCGCGGCCCCCCTCAAGGTGACGCTGCGCCTCATCGTGTTCGACGTCGACCCCGACACCGGCGCCAAGTCCGTCAAGGACATCAAGGAGCAGGACGTCTACATGGGCGACATGCCCTTCATGACGTCCAACGGCACGTTCATCGTGAACGGCACCGAGCGCGTGATCGTGTCCCAGATGCACCGGTCGCCCGGCGTGTTCTTCGACCACGACAAGGGCAAGAGCCATTCGTCGGGCAAGCTGCTCTTCGCGGCCCGCATCATCCCGTACCGCGGCTCCTGGCTCGACATCGAGTTCGACGCCAAGGACATCGTCTATGCCCGCATCGACCGCCGCCGGAAGATCCCGGTGACGTCGCTGTTCCTGGCACTCGGCATGGACGGCGAGGAGATCCTGTCGACCTTCTACAACACCGTGCGCTACGAGCACGCGGCCGACGGCTGGCGCGTGCCCTTCAACGCCGATCGCATGAAGGGCACCAAGGCGGCCGTCGACCTGATCGACGCCGATTCCGGCGAGATTGTCATCGAGGCCGGCAAGAAGTTTACCGTCCGCTCCGCCCGGCTCCTGGCCGAGCGCGGCGTGAAAGCCCTGCGCGCGAGCGACGAGGACCTGTACGGCCAGTACCTCGCCGAGGACCTGTACAACCCCGAAACCGGCGAGATCTACGCCGAGGCGGGCGACGAGATCACGGCCAAGACCCTGCCGGGCCTGCTCGACCAGGGCTTCAACGAACTGCCGATCCTCGACATCGACCACATCAACATCGGCCCCTACGTCCGCACCACGCTGGCGGTCGACAAGAACTCGTCGCGCGAGGACGCGCTGTTCGACATCTACCGCGTGATGCGCCCCGGCGAGCCGCCGACGCTCGACACCGCGCAGGCCATGTTCCACTCGCTGTTCTTCGACCCCGAGCGCTACGACCTGTCGGCCGTGGGGCGGGTGAAGATGAACATGCGCCTCGACCTCGACGCCGAGGACACGGTGCGGGTCCTGCGCAAGGCCGACATCCTGGCGGTCGCCAAGGCCCTGGTCGACCTGCGCGACGGCCGCGGCGAGATCGATGACATCGACCATCTCGGCAACCGCCGCGTCCGCTCGGTCGGCGAGCTGATGGAGAACCAGTACCGCCTGGGCCTCCTGCGCATGGAGCGCGCCATCAAGGAGCGCATGTCGTCCGTCGACATCGACACGGTGATGCCGCAGGACCTGATCAACGCGAAGCCCGCGGCCGCGGCCGTGCGCGAGTTCTTCGGCTCGTCGCAGCTTTCGCAGTTCATGGACCAGACCAACCCGCTGTCCGAGATCACCCACAAGCGCCGCCTGTCGGCGCTGGGCCCGGGCGGCCTCACCCGCGAGCGCGCCGGCTTCGAGGTGCGTGACGTCCACCCGACCCATTACGGCCGCATTTGCCCGATCGAGACGCCGGAAGGCCCGAACATCGGCCTGATCAACTCGCTGGCGACCTTCGCGCGCGTCAACAAATACGGCTTCATCGAGGCCCCCTACCGCCGCGTGCGCGACGGCAAGGTGTCGGACGACGTCGTCTACCTGTCGGCCATGGAGGAAACTAAGCACTACGTGGCCCAGGCCGACGCCGGGGTGAGCGCCGAGGGCGTGCTCACCGAGGATCTGGTGCTGTGCCGCCATTCCGGCGACGTGATGCTGGTGCCGGTCGACCGCGTCGACTTCATGGACGTGTCGCCGAAGCAGCTCGTCTCGGTCGCGGCGGCGCTCATCCCGTTCCTGGAGAACGACGACGCCAACCGCGCCCTCATGGGCTCCAACATGCAGCGCCAGGCCGTGCCGCTCGTGAAGGCCGACGCGCCTCTCGTCGGCACCGGCATGGAGGCAGTGGTGGCGCGCGACTCGGGGGCCGCCATCGCGG
>CAXTFP010000318.1:0-4519 GCA_964243135.1 uncultured Lichenihabitans sp. | reverse complement strand
CTCCCCCGACTTCATGTTGGAGAAGACGAAGGGCTTGTCGCGGCGCATGCGCAGCGTGTCGCGCTCCATGACGTCGAGCGAGGCTCCGACGTGGGGCGCGAGGTCGGTCTTGTTGATGACGAGCAGGTCCGAGCGCGTGATGCCGGGGCCGCCCTTGCGGGGGATCTTCTCACCGCCCGACACGTCGATGACGTAGAGCGTGAGGTCGGCGAGCTCGGGCGAGAAGGTGGCCGCGAGGTTGTCGCCGCCCGACTCGATGAGGATCAGGTCGAGGTCGGGGAAGCGGCGGTTGAGGTCGTCCACGGCCGCCAAGTTGATCGAGGCGTCCTCGCGGATCGCCGTGTGCGGGCAGCCGCCCGTCTCGACGCCGAGGATGCGGTCGAGCGGCAGGGCCTCCGCCCGCGCCAGGATCTCGGCGTCCTCCTTGGTGTAGATGTCGTTGGTGATGGCGGCGATCTCGTGGGCGCCGCGCAGCCGCTTGCAGAGCTGCTCCATCAGCGCCGTCTTGCCCGACCCGACCGGGCCGCCGATGCCGACCCGCAGGGGTCCGTGTCGCGATGTCATGAGCGGAACAGCCTCGAATAGAGCGTCTCGTGTTGCAGGGCGGCGATGTCGGACCTTAGGGCACAGGCCCCGAGGTCGTCGAGCGCCGTGCCGGCCGCCCAGGCCCCGAGCGCCCGCGCCTCGGGCAGCAGCGCCGCCGTGACGCGCTGCCCCTCTGTTTGGCCGATGGCGCCGAGCCGCACCGCCGCCGAGACGAGGTTGCCGACGAAGCCCAGCGCCAGCGCCCCGAGGCTCGGGCCGGGCGGCAGCCCGGCCGCGCCGGCCGCCGCGCCGAAGGCCACGGGATAGGCGATGTCGCCGTCCGGCGGCAGGGCCGGGCAATCGGCCTCGGGCCAGGCGGCGCGGATCGCCGTGGCGAAGGCCCGGCCGGTGCCACCCGGGCGCCGCTCGCGCGAGGGCGCCAGCGCCAGGGCGAGGTCGTTCAGCTCCGCGAATGCGAGATCGGCCCGGGCGCCCGAGGCGAGCCTCCAGGCTTCCGCGGCCAGCACGCCGTCCTGCCGGGCCGAGCCGTGGCGCAGAAGGTCGCCGATCCAGCCCTCCAGACTCGCCGCGCCGTCCACGAGGCCGGCGTCGACCGCCGATTCCAGCCCGTGCGAATAGGCGAAGGCTCCCACGGGGAAGGCGGGAGACAGCCAGGCGAAGAGCGGCAGCAGCGACGGCTCAGGCGCGGTCAATGGCCGTGCTTGTGCCCGTGTTTGTGATCGTGCCCATGGTCGTGCTCGTGCTTTCCGCCGTGCTTGCTTTCGGCGGCAGGGTGCTCGTGCTTGTGATCGTGGTCGTGCTTGTGCCCGTGGTCGTGCTTGCCCTTGGCGTGCTTCGCGCCGTCCTTCGGGCCGTCGCCGTGCTTGTGGTGGTCGACCGTGCCGTGGCCCGCGCCCGCGTAGGCGCCGCCCTCTGGGTCGAAGGGGGCCTCGATCTCCGTCACGGAGGCGCCGAGGCCGCGCAGCATGTCCTCGATGACGTGGTCGCCGCGGATCCGCAGCGCGTGGGACGTGACCTGGGCCGACAGGTGTCGGTTGCCGATGTGCCAGGCGAGCCGCACGAGGTCGCCCGGCGTGCGGCCCCGCACCTCGATCAGCGCCTCGGCGGCCGCCACGACCTCGACGAGGCGGCCGTCGTCGAGCACCAGCGCGTCGCCGCCGCGCAGCGCCACGGCCTCGTCGAGGTCGAGTAGGAACTCGAGCCCGCCCGTGCCCGTCATGGCGATGCGGCGCCGGTGGCGATCGTCGAAGTCGAGCACGACCGTGTCGGCCACGGCGGCGGTGGCATGCGTGTCGGACCAGTGCCCGTGGGGCAGGACGGCGGTGGCGCGGATCAAGGGCGGGTCCTCGGGTGTGGAGGGGTCAGGGCTGGCCGTCGGCGTCGGGTTGGCCGGGCAGGAAGTTCGGATCCAGCACTTCCGCAGCCGTGAAGGGGAGCTGTTCGGGGAACAGGGTGAAGTCGATGCCGGTCTCATCGGCTGCTGCGAGGCGTGCGCCGATATAGGCATCGTCCATCTGCGCCGCGGGGTAGCGACGCAAGCTCGGATTGTCGTCCAGGATCTTGCCGATCTTCTTTCTTTGACCCCGGATCGTGCTGCGCCAGGACGGCGAACGTCGTCCGGGCTGATAGCGCCACTTCAGCAGGTGGGCGATGAGCACTTCCAACCGACTGCGGATTTCGCGCTTATCGGAATTGCCCAGCGATCTCACCTCGTCGATCAGGTTCTCCAGATCGAGCTCGCCGAAGCGCTGCTCCTCCAGAAGTCGTGCCTGCTCCCGCGACCAGAGCAGGAAATCCTGCTCATAAAGGCTGTCAGCGGGCGGTGCGGAGACTGCGTGCGACATGGCGGTCGCTCCAAGACGACTCAGTTGTAAGCTTCGAGGTCGGGTTCACGCGGCAGGAAACTGCCGTCCAGAACCTCGACGATTGTGAATGGCGCGGTATGCGGGAAGAGCATCACATCGATCCCGGTCTCCTCCGCGGCGCGAAGGCGCCCCGACCGATAGCAGCTCTCGAAGATCTCGGCAGGATAGCCGCGCAAGCTCGGGGATTTCTGGATGGAGCCGGCGATACCGCGCCTCTGCTCGCCGATGATGGCGCGCCAGTTCGCCGACCTTTCGCCGGGCTGGTACTTCCACTTGAGCAGGTGGGCCAGAAGCACGATCATGCGGTGCTCGATCGCCTCGCGCTGCCCGTGGCCCAGGGCCTCCACGGCCTCGACCAGATGCGCCAGGTCGAGATGACCGAAGCGTCCTTCCCGCAGCAGCCGCGCCTGCTCCTGCGACCACAGGACGAAGTCGTCGTCGTAGCGCGTGACGTCCGAAGACGCGAAGGCAGCATGCGGCATGGCGGCGATCCCCGTCATCAAGCGACGATCAGAGCACTTCGACCTTCTCGGAGTGGATGACCTCCACCTTGCTGTCGGAGACGTAATCGGCCGACAGCCGGCGCCATTCGCGCAGGTGAGGCGTCTCGAAATGCGCCGCCAGGGCGTCCCGCGACGTCCAGCGCTCGACGAAGAGGAACTCGTTCGGCTCCGTGATGCTGCTCAGGAGGTCGTAGGACTCGCAGCCCGCCTCCCTCACGGTGTGGGCGATGACGGTGCGGGCGTCTTCCAGAAAGTCGGCGCGCTTCTCGGGGTGGATGTGCAGGGTGGCGATCACGTAGACCATGGGGGCGGATCCTCGCAATGATGCCGGAGCGGGTCCGGGACGAGGGCCCCCTCGCCGAACCCTGCCCGGGAGCGCCGCCCGGCGGCCGGCGGAGATGTAACTCCCGAGCCCGCCGTTCGGCAACAGGACCCCGCCGGCCGTTTGATCCGCGGCCCGGCCTGCCGCTATAGACTCGCCCGCGCCGGCCATCGGCGGGGCCGGGCGGCATGATACGGGCGGGACGGGACACGACGAAGGGCGCGGCCGCGGGGCACGGCGCGCTGGCCCTTTTGGGGGCGCTCGCCCTCGCGGGTGCGGCGCTGCTGTTCGTGCTCCGCCCCCTGTCGCTCGTCCTGCCGGCGGGCGGGCTCGACGCGTCCTGGATGGCCGTGCTCGGCGAGGCCGCGACGCGCCCGGCGCGCTGGGGCGTGGACCTCGCCTTCACCTACGGGCCGGCCTCGGCCCTGGTGACGCGCTACTTCACGGACGGCTACCTCGCCCGCGCCCTGCCGGTGCTCCTCGGCGTGGCCCTCGTCTCGGGCGCCTGCTTCGCCCGCCTCGCCGCCCTCGCCGTGGCGGGGCGGCGCCGCGGTGGCTTCTTGATCCTCGCCGCATGCGGCGCCTCCGCCGCGGGCCTCGCGGCCGAGCTCGCCCAGGATCAGGACGGCTTCTACTTCGCGCTCGGCCTCGCCCTGTTCCTGCTCGACCTCCGCCGCCAGCCAGAGGACCGCGTCTCCCGCGCGGTCGTCCTGGCGGGCGCCACCCTCTTAGGCATCATGGCGCTGGCGAAGACGAGCTTCGGCGTCCTCGCCCTGGGTCTCTTCGCCCTCGCGGACGCGCGGGCCGCCCTGGCGCTGAGGCGGGTGCCCCTCGCGACGCCCGCGTTCCTGCTCGCCGCCCTGGCGGCTTTCCTGGCCTGCGGCCAGCGCCTCGGCGACCTGCCGGCCTACCTGAGCCTCCAGGGCCAAGTCGCGGCGGGCTACGGCGAGGCCATGTATCTCGCCCCTCGCCACGGGGAACTCGCGGCCGGAAAGGCGCGTCTCGCCCGCAACCGGCGGTTGCGTTCCGCTTCGGCGGCTTCTAACATGGTGATTCCCCGATGCGCAAGAGCCGAGAGCAAATGGAAAAAGAGGAGAGCGCCCAGCTCGCTCCCTACGCGCAAACCAGCGCCGCCGCGCACGGGCGCCGCTTCCCCGAGTTCAAGCATCCCTACCGCACGGAGTACCAGCGCGACCGCGCGCGGGTCATCCATTCGCGGGCGTTCCGGCGGCTGGAATACAAGACGCAGGTGTTCCTCAACGGCCAGGGCGACCACCTGCGCA
>CAXTFP010000317.1:0-4554 GCA_964243135.1 uncultured Lichenihabitans sp. | reverse complement strand
GCTGTGCCGGTCAGCAGCACGCCGATGCCCCCTGTCAGCGTCGTCAGGATGGCGAACCACCAGGCCCAGCGGTGGATCGACTCGTAGGTGGCGCAGAAGCCCATGGTCCAGCGCCAGAACAGGCCCGCCCGCTCGGCCGCGGTGCCGCGGTCGACGATCTCCTCGGCCTCGCGCTCGCCGCCGAAGCGCGACACCGCCAGGACGGTCGAGCCGTGCATGGCGAACAGCATCGTCGAGCCGTAGAGGAACACGATCGAGAGCATGTGGAACGGGTTGTAGTACCAATTGCCGTAGAGCACCGAGATCGAGGCCGTCCAGTTCAGATGCGTGATGATGCCGAAGGGCGGCGCCTCGGAAAAGTTGCCCATGATCATGGGCCGAATGTAGCCGAGGCTGAGATACAGAAAGATGGCGGACGCGAAGGCGTAGGACACGTGCATGCCCATGCCGAGCGCCCGCGCCCGGCGGAAGCTGCGCAACCACCACAGCAGGATCGAGGCCGTGAGCAGCCCGCCCGTGATGATCCACCAGCCGCCCTCCTGCAGCGGCACGATGGGCGAGCGGCCGTATTTGGCGGCCGGCGGGTCGAGCGTCAGGAAGGGCAGGAGGCGCAGGAAGGCGATCGGGTCCCAGTTCACCGAGGCCCACATGTTGAGCCCGATGATCTCGAAGGCCGAGATGCCGAGCACGAGCGAGATGACGCCCTCCCAGCCGAGATAGAAGGGGCCGACCTGGGGGTCGCCGATGGCGCCGAGCCAGTAGGAGAAGAAGGTGCGGCCGAAGCGGCTCTCGGTGCGCCACAGCGGCGACACGCTGGGGTCGAAGGGGCCGCGGACCTGGACCTTGGTGTAGATCGTGTCCACCTTAGCCATGGCGCCGTCAGAACCCTGCGGCGTTCTTGATGGGGATGCTGAGGAACCAGTTGTACCAGTAGGGCCAGCCCTCGGTCCAAAACGGCCCGCTCAGGATGATGCAGATCGCGCTCCAGAAGCCGGCGCTGAGCGCGAAGAAGGCGCCGAGCCGGTGCAGCCCGTAGGCGCCGATCGAATAGTAGATGTAGTCGCGGAAGTAGGCGTTCTCGTGCTCGGTGGTCTTGGCGGGCTCGTTCTTCTGGGCCGGATTGACGGTCGACAGGATGAGGCCGGCATGGAGGCCGAGGAACATCGTCGTGGTGAAGAAGAACGTCACGGCCAGCATGTGGGCCGGGTTGTAGTGGAAGTGCAGGAACTGGTAGCCGATGTTCGACACCCAATCGAGGTGGCTGGTGATGCCGTAGGGGAAGCCGTGGCCCCAGGCGCCGAGCATCATCGGGCGGATCACCACCAGCGCCACATAGGCGAAGACCGCCGTCGAGAAGGCGATCGGCGTGTGCCAGCCGATGGCGAGCTTGCGGCAGATCTCGATCTCGCGCAGCACCCAGGACACGAAGGAGCCCAGCGCGCAGATGGTGACGAGCTGCCATAGCCCGCCCTCGCGCAGCGGCGCGAAGCCGAGCCCGTATTTCAGCGGCGGCGGATCGATGGAGATCTGGAACGGCTCCCAGCTCGGGCCGATCGCGGCCGACCAGAAGATCAGCAGCGTCCCCAGCAGCGCGAAGAAGATCGTCGTGACCCCGAAGAAGCCGACGTAGAAGGGGCCGACCCAGAAGTCGAAGAGCTGTCCGCCGATCAGCGTGCCGCCGGCGATGCGGTATTTTCGCTCGAATGACAGCAGTGCCATGAGGGGTCGCCTTTCGAACCTGCGGCGGGGTGAGATCCTCGGCGGGCGGCGCTCCGGCGTGCCGGGGCGGCGCCCGCCGAGATATTCGGAGCCTTACTTGGACGAGGCGTTCGGGGCCGTGTTGGTGTTGGAGCTCGGCACCGCGGGCGGCGCCGTCATCTTGGTGCCGATGATCGAGGGCGACGGGCCTTCGATCCAGTTGTAGCGGCTCGTCGACAGCAGGATGAAGTGGATCAGCAGCGCCAGCACCAGGAGAAAGGTGAAGAGGCCGATGAGGGCGCGGCGGGGATCGAAGAGGAGCCAGACCTGATACATGGCGGCCTCCTCAGCCCAGCATCGACAGCAGGGGCCTCACCGCGTCGATCATCGACGTGTTGACGGGCGCGCCCCCCTGCAGCCACGGGCGCCAGGCCCACACGAGGATGTGGGCCAGGATGGCGATGAGGGTGAAGACGATGAAGGAGATCAGGAAGAACCTGTTGAACTCCTGGGCCTCGGGCCGGGTCAGCCCGGACAGGGAGATCCTGTCGCGGTCCCCATAATCCGCGGGTCGGTCTGTCATGGTGCCGTGTTCCTCATGTGCGGGGGTGGGTGCCGCGTCCCCGGAGCGCCGGATGCCGGCGGGCGGCGGGTCGCGGCGGGTTCAGCCCATGAAGGCAAACGGGATCACGGCGCCGGCGCGGCGGCGCACGGCGGCGATGAAGGAGGCGGGACGGGCCGGCTCGGCCGGCAGGACTCCCAGGCGGCGCAGCGCCACGCCCGCGACGAAGGCCGGGTAGGTCAGCCCGAGCAGCACGCGGTATTCGCGGTGCGCGGCGGCCCGGGAAGCGGCGCTGTTCGACGTGATGGCGCTCATGACACGGTCTCCGGTTCTGCGGGGTGGGTGGAGGGGGCGCGGCCCTGGGCCCGCCCGAGGTGGTCGAGCCCCACGCGGGGCGAATGACGGCGGCGGGCCTGGGCCTCGGCCGCATCGCGCAGGCGCTTGGCGGCCGAGATCCTGACGAGGAGGGGCTCGGCCGCGACGGCGGCGTCGAGGGCCGCGCGGGCTTCCTCGTCCCAGTCGAGCGGGGCGTGGCGCCCGGCCGGCGTCGCCTCGACGGCGTCCATCTGCGAGGCCAGCGGGATGACGTGGAAGAGCGCGTCGAAGAGCGCGTTGCACAGCTCCTGGAGCAGGCAGGTGGCGCCCGCGTAGCCCATGGTGGGCGTGCCCGTGTGGCGCCGGATGGCCGTGCCGGGGAAGGAAGCCGCGATGAAGACCGCGCGGGCGCCCGCCTCGGCGAGGTAGATGCGCTCGTTGACCGAGCCGAAGACCACCAGGGGCGGCGAGGCCGCCAGCGCTGCCCGGATGGCGGCGTTGTCGGTCTTGGCGCCGGCCCGGCGCGGCACCGCCAGGGTGCAGGGCAGGCCGAGCTCGCCTTCGAGGTAGGCGCGGATGCCGCGCGCGTAGGTCTCGTTCGCCACCACCGCGAAGGACGCCGTGGTGAAGAAGTCCCCCGTCACGGAGCGCCACAGGTCCCACAGGGGCTTGACGGTGGTGTGCTTCTCCCGCGCGATGAAGGGCTCGGGGTCGAGCCCCAGCACCTCGCCGAGCGCGCGCAGGAAGGCCGTGGTGGCGTGGAGCCCGATCGGCGCCTGGAGGTAGGGGCGGTCCAGGGCCTCGCAGAGGCCGCGGCCGAACTCGCGGTAGAGGCACACGTTCGCGTCGGCGTCGACGAGGTGGGGCACGTCGTCGAGGTGGGCGCCCAGCGGGAACGACAGGTTCACCTCGGCGCCGATCCCCTCGACGAGGCGGCGCAACTCGTGGAGGTCGGACGGCATGTTGAACATGCCGTAGCTCGGGCCGATGATGTTGACGCGCGGTCGCGCCCCCTCGGCCCGCGGCGGCCGCGATGTGTCGCCCTTGCGCGGCCCGAACTCCCGCCACAGCCAGGTCAGCGCGCGGTCGGCCGCCTGCCACTGGTCCTCGTCGATGGTGCGGGGCAGGAAGCGCCGGAGCTTCGTGCCCTCCGGGGTGACGCCGCCGCCGATCATCTCGGCGATGGAGCCCGTCACCACGACGGCGGGGCGCGATGGGTCGAGCGTCGCGTGGGCGCGCTTCATGGCGCCCTCCGTGCCGGTCTGGCCGAGGTTCTCCTCGCTCAGCCCCGTCACGACGATCGGCAGTTCGTGGGGCGGCAGCGCGTCGGAATAATGCAGCACCGAAGTGATGGGCAGGTTCTCGCAGCCGACCGGCCCGTCGATGACCACCTGCAGGCCCTTGATGGCCGTGAAGCAGTAGACGGCGCCCCAGTAGCCGCCCGCGCGGTCGTGGTCGAGGACGAGCATCAGGCGCCCCTTCGTCCGGCCACGGCCTTCACGGCCACGCGCGGCGGCGCGGCGCGGCGCGGGCGCGAGCCCGGCGCCTCGGGCCAGACCCCGGCGGCGTCGCCCTCGCCCACGCCCTCGAAGAAGTCCCGCATGCGGTCGAAGCGGGGCTTGGACGCCAGGGCCGCGTTGATGACCTGCGACAGCGCGCCCGGCCCGGCCGGGCCCATCAGGGGGCGGGCCGAGATGAGGTTGGTGAAGTAGAGCGCCGGGGTGCCGGCCGCCTTAGCCGGCTGCACCACGGGGGTGGTGCCGATGGCGAGGTCCGGCGCGAACTCGCGCAGGGCCGCGAGGTCGTGTTCGAGGGACGCGCGGTAGCGCACCAGCACGCCGCGCGCTTCCAGCCAGTCGCGGTCGGCCTCGGACGCCGGGGTGCGCGGGCAGGCGGTGCCGACGTAGCGCAGGTCGGCGCCGCATTCGACCAGCAGCCGCCCGACGAGCAGCTCCGAGCCCTCGTAGCCCGACAGGGTG
>CAXTFP010000316.1:0-4567 GCA_964243135.1 uncultured Lichenihabitans sp. | reverse complement strand
ATCCTCAGCACCGTCCCTTCGGCGAGCAGGCGCTCGGCCTCGCCGTTGAACCAGAACAGCGCCCCGTCCGCGTCGAAGGCGAAGGCCGCGACGCGGTCGCGGCGCCCGTCATCCGACGCGGTCTCGCGCGCGAGATCGAGGCGCCGCAGGCGGCGCGACACGCTGGCGGCGCGCTGGAGGTGGGGCAGCAGGACCGAGCCCAGCGCCACGTCCCGCGCCCCGAACGGCCCCGCGAGCCGGGGCGTAGAATCGAGATGTCCTGGATGTCGCGGTCGTCGACCCACAGGGCCAGCCTCAGGCCCTCGTGCAGCCCGCGCGAGTGGAGGTATTCGTTGTAGATCTCGCTCCGGCGCAGCACGTCGACGTCCAGAAGAGATCGCGACGACGCCACCTCGCCCGCGTATCGCGTCGGGCTCGACAGGCCCCAAACGTTTCTGTTGAACCAGAATCCCAGGAACAGGTCGTCGTAGTCGGACTTGTCCAAGCCGTGAGCGAGGCCGCCGAAGTGACGGCGGTCGTGACTTCTCGTGAAGATGTCGGCGAAACAGCCGTCGAACATGCCGGCGAGCAGGCGCAGTACGTCCGGCCAAGTCCTGGGCGAGACCGCCGCGTCGTAGACGAGGTCGAGGAACTGCGAGATCCGCTGTTCGGCGATGTCGAATCCCATAGATCCATCGAGTCGATCACGGCAATACTGGCCTTTAACACGCTGACCGTGTGATGGCCAGGGGACGCCCTCCGGGGGTCGTGGGCGGCCCCGGCCGGTCAGGGAGCGCTGTCCCGCGCGGGCTCCGCCGCGACGGCCGTCTTCCGGATCGAGACTTCGTCGACGCGGTGCCCCTCCATGCTGGTCACGGCGAAGCGCCACAGGGCGCCGTCGACCTCGCAGTCGAAGCCATCGCCCGTCACGGGGATGCGCCCGAGGCGGGACAGGACGAAGCCGGCGAGCGTGCGGTATTCGCCGTCGTCGTCCGGCACCGGGCCCAGACCCACCTGGGCGAAGATGTCCCCGTAGGGCAGGGCCGCGTCGGCGAGAAACGAGCCGTCCTCGCGGCGGATGACCGCCACCTCGTCGTCCGTGTCCAGGATCTCGCCCGCCAGCGCTTCGAGGAGGTCGGCCTGGGTGACGACGCCCCGGAGCGCGCCGTATTCGTCGTAGATCAGCCCCATCTGCACGAGCCGGTTCTTGAACGTGTCCAGCACCTGCATCACCGTCGCGCCGTCGTGCACCACGAGGGGGGCGCGCACCGCCATCAGCAGCGCCGCCGAGCCGTCGTCGGCTCCCGCCACCGGCAGCTTGCCGTCGAGATGCATGTCGAGCAGGTCCTGCTTGCGCAGCACGCCGACGACGTTGTCGAGCGTGCCGCGCGCCATCACGATCTGCTCGTGCCGGCCCTGGCGCACGCCGCGCAGGATGGCCTCAGTGGAGCCGTTGGCGTCCACCCAGTAGACGTCGTGGCGCGGCGTCATGATGGCCCGCACCCGCCGGTCTCCCATGGCGAAGGCGCGCTCGACCACATCCTGCTGCGCCTGATCCACGAGGCCGGCGTTCTTGCTGGCGGCCACCAGCAGCTTCAGCTCCTCGGTGGAGTGGAGCCGGCCCTCCTCGCTGCCCCGCTCCAGGCCGAGCAGCCGCATGATGAGGTTTCCGAGCCCGTTCAGCAGCGTGATGCCGGGGCGGAACACCAGCAGGAACAGCCCGAGCGGGCGGATGATCCACAGCGCCGTGCGCTCGGGGCGCTGCAGCGCCAGGCTCTTGGGCACCAGCTCGCCGAGCACGATGTGGAACACCGTGATGATCGCGAAGGCGCCCGCGGCCGCCAGCCCATGCGCGCTGGCCGTGGCCCAGGCCCCGAGCATCTCCAGGGCCGGCCCGATCAACTGCGCCAGGGCCGACTCGCCGATCCAGCCGAGCCCCAGCGACGACACGGTGACGCCGAGCTGGGTCGCGGCCAGGCTGTCGTCGAGGTGGTCGACCGCGCGCTGCAGGAGGCGCGCGCTCCCGTGCCCCCCGGCCACCAGCTCCTCGATCCGGCTCCGGCGCACGCCGACGAGCGAGAACTCCGCCGCCACGAAGAACCCGTTGGCCGCGACGAGCCCGAGCACGGCCAGCACCTTGCCGATGACGATGAGGACGGTGGATTCCATGCGGGTTCCTGCGGTGGGGCCGTGGAAGGCCGATGCGGCGTCAACGTGCGAGACGGCCGTTCATCGACGGCGCCGTGGCGATGGGCGCTGCGGCGTTTCACAGCGCCGCCCCCGGATCCGCCTCGCTACAGCCAGTCGATGCGCTTGAAGCGGGCGTAGAGCAGCCCGCAGATCGTCAGCGTGACGGCCAGCACGGCAGGGTAGCCGTAGCGGAGCTTCAGCTCGGGCATGTTCTCGAAGTTCATGCCGTAGATGCCCGCGATGGCGGTCGGGATCGCCAGGATGGCGGCCCAGGCCGCGAGCTTGCGCGTGACGACGCTTTGGCGCTGCTGTTCCAGCAGGAGGCCGATCTCGAACACGGCCCGCAGCACGTCCCGCAGGCCCTCGACCCGGCCCGCCACGCGCCGGATGTGGTCCTCGACGTCGCGGAAGTAGGGCCGCATCGCGGCCTCGACGCAGGGCAAGTCGAGGTGCTGAAGGCGTGCGCTCATCTCCAGCATCGGCTGCAGCAGGCGGGCGAAGCGCGCGAGCTGCCGGCGGTAGGAGAAGATGGTCCGCACGTCGTCCTTCCCCAGCGGCGCATCGAGCACGCGCCCTTCCAGCGACAGGACGTCCTCCTCGATGGCCTCGATGACGGGCCCGTAGCCCTCCACGATGAAGTCGAGGATGCCGTGCAGCACGTAGTCGACCCCGAGCCTCATGCCCTCGGGGAAGGCTTCAAGCCGGTGGCGCAGGTCCGCGTGGGTCCGCGCCGACCCGTGGCGGACCGTGATGATGAAGTGGCGCCCGACGAAGATCGCCGTCTCGCCGTAGACGATCTCCTGCCGGTCCAGCGTCGCGGTGCGGGCCACGATGAAGAGCTGGCCGCCGTAGGTTTCGAGCTTGGGCAGCCGGTGCTCGGACAGCGCGTCGTCGACCGCCAGCGGGTGGAGGCCGAACCGCTCGGCCAGGAGCCGGAGCTCCTTCTCCCGCGGCTCGACCAGCCCGATCCACACGAAGTCGTCCTCGCCGAAGGCCCAGCTCCGGCTCCCTTCGAGGTCCACGGCCTCGGCCGCGGTCCCGTTCCGGTAGATCTTGCCCGCCACGAAGCCCAAGCGACCGGCCTCAGCGTTCACGGGGGATGGAGCTCAGGCGAGCCGGGCGAGGAGCACCGGCAGCAGGGCGATGAGGTCGTTCACCGCCAGCGCTCCGCAGAAGACCACGAGGGTTTCCGTGACGGCGGGCAGCCCGCCCCCGCGGCCGAGGAGGCCGTGCCGGCGCGTCAGCGCCAGCAGGCCGGCGAGCACCGCCAGGCACAGGGCGAGGTTGACCCGGCGGTCCGCCCCCAGGACGGCGTGGAGCAGGCCGCCCGCCGCCGCCTCCCGCAGCAGGATCCGCGTCACCAGCCACCACAGCGACCTCCCGCCGGCCCCGCGGCGCGGAGCACCACCCCGGAACGTCCCATGCATCGCGCACCACCGGCCCTCCGTCGACGCGATGCTACGGGAGATGGCCATATGAATCCTAGACCGGCGGGGAGGCGACTTTATAAGCGGACCATAAAGGCCGCTCCGGCGAGGGACCCCGTCGCCATGCTCCCCTCCACGCTCGCCACCCTCGCGGCCCTGCGCCGCGGCGACCTCGCCGGCGCGCGGGAGCTGCGCCTGCCCGGCGTCGGGGATTTCCCGCGCGATATCTTCGGCCTCGCCGACACGCTGGAGGTGCTGGACCTCGGCGACGGCACGCTGGCCGACCTGCCGGCCGACATGGGCCGGCTGCGGCGCCTGCGCGTGCTGTTCTGCTCCGGCAGCCGCTTCGCGCGCCTGCCCCCGGCGCTCGGCGGTTGCGCGGCGCTGAGCCAGGTCGGCTTCCGCGGCACGGGGATGCGCGAGGTGCCGGGCGAGGCCCTGCCGCCGCGCCTGCGCTGGCTCACCCTCACGGACAACCGCATCGAACGCCTCCCGGCGGCGCTGGGGGAGCGCCCGCTCCTGCAGAAGCTGATGCTGGCGGGCAACCGCCTGGCGGACCTGCCCGCGACGCTGGCGGGGGCGCCGAACCTCGAGCTGGTGCGGCTCGCCGCCAACCGTTTCGCGGCGCTGCCGCTCTGGCTGGCCGCGCTGCCGCGGCTCGCCTGGGCGGCCTGGGCCGGCAACCCGCTGGAGCGCGCCCCGGCGCCCGCCGCCGTCCCGCTCGTGCCCTGGTCCGACCTCGACCTCGGCCAGCACCTCGGCGAGGGCGCGTCGGGTCGGGTCCGGGCGGCGCTGTGGCGGGAGCCGGGCCGGCCCGTCGCCGTGAAGCTGTTCAAGGGCGCCATGACCAGCGACGGCCTGCCGGAGCGCGAGATGGCGGCCTGCCTCGCGGCGGGCACGCATCCCAACCTCACGGGCGCGCTCGGCCGCGTCACCGGCCACCCCGAGGGCGCCGAGGGGCTGGTGATGCC
>CAXTFP010000315.1:0-4571 GCA_964243135.1 uncultured Lichenihabitans sp. | reverse complement strand
ACGGGGGCGGACTCGCCCGTGATGGCGGCCTCGTTGACCGAGGCCACGCCCTCGATCACCTCGCCGTCCGACGGGATGATGTCGCCGGCCTCGACCAGCACGACGTCCCCGACCTTGAGGCCCGCGCCGGGCATCATCCTGAAGCCGGCACGCGGGCCGCCGACCGCGGCGCCCGGCCCGCTCAGCACCTTGGCCTGGGTTTCGGTGCGGGTGCGGCGCAGGCTTTCGGCCTGGGCCTTGCCGCGCCCCTCGGCCGTGGCCTCGGCGAAGTTGGCGAAGAGCAGCGTGAACCACAGCCAGAGCACGATCTGGAACGAGAAGCCGAGCGAGGCGCCGCCCGTGACGGCGTCGCGGACCAGCAGCACGGTGGTCAGCGCCGCCACGACCTCCAGCACGAACATGACGGGGTTCTTGATCTGGAGGCGGGGGTCGAGCTTGCGGAAGGCGCCGCCGACCGCCGGCCCGAGGATGCGGGCGTCGAGGATGCTGGATTGAGCCTTGGCCATGGGATGGCTCCGAACGAGGGGATGGGGGCGGGGCGGGCGCCCGCGGCGCCCGCTGGGACGAGAGGCCGGATCAGGGCGCCGCGGCGAAGACCTGGCCGGACGCGCCGGCGAGGTGCTCGACGATCGGCCCCAGCGCCAGGGCCGGGAAGAAGGTCAGGCCGCCGATGATCAGGATGACGCCGACCAGCAGGCCCACGAACAGGCCGCCGTGGGTCGGGAAGGTCCCGGCCGAGGCCGGCACGGTCTTCTTCGCGGCCAGGGACCCCGCGATGGCGAGCGCCGGGATGTGGATGAAGAAGCGGCCGACCAGCATGCCGACGGCGAGCGTCACGTTGTAGAACATCGTGTTGGCCGACAGGCCCGCGAAGGCCGAGCCGTTGTTGGCCGCCGCCGAGGTGTAGGCGTAGAGGATCTCGGAGAAGCCGTGCGGGCCGGGGTTGTTGGTGCCGGCCACCGCGGAGGGCAGCACCACGGCCAGGGCCGTGAAGCCGAGCATCATCAGCGGCAGCACCAGGATGCCCAGCATGGCCATCTTGACCTCGCGGGCCTCGATCTTCTTACCGAGGTATTCCGGTGTGCGCCCGACCATGAGGCCGGCCACGAAGATCGCCACGACCACGAAGATCAGCATGCCGTAGAGGCCGGCGCCGACGCCGCCGACGATGACCTCGCCGAGCTGCATGTTGATCAGCGGGACCATGCCGCCGAGGGCCGTGAACGAATCGTGCATGGCGTTGACGGCGCCGCAGGAGGCCCCGGTCGTGATGACGGCGAAGAGCGCCGAGGCCACGATGCCGAAGCGGACCTCCTTGCCCTCCATGTTGCCGCCTTCGAGCCCCAGGGCGTGCAGCAGCGGGTTGCCGGCCGACTCGGCCGCGTAGACCACGGCGACGCCCGCCAGGAAGAGCACGCCCATGGCGCCCAGGATCGCCCAGCCCTGGCGCTGGTCGCCCACCATGCGCCCGAAGACGTTGGTGAGGGCGGCGCCGAGCGAGAAGATGGAGACCATCTGCACGAAGTTGCACAGGGCGGTGGGGTTCTCGAACGGGTGCGCGGCATTGGCGTTGAAGAAGCCGCCGCCGTTGGTGCCCAGCATCTTGATCGCCACCTGGCTCGCCACCGGCCCCAGCGCGATGGTCTGCTTGGCGCCCTCCAGCGTGGTGGCGTCCGCGTAGGCGCCGAGCGTCTGCGGCATGCCGGTCCACACGAGGTAGAGCGCGTAGGGGATGCAGATCGGCAGCAGCACGTAGAGCGTGCAGCGCGTGAGGTCGACCCAGAACGAGCCCACGGTCTTGGCGGAGGCGCGGGCGAAGCCGCGGATCAGCGCCACCGCCAGCGCGATGCCGGTGGCGGCCGACAGGAAGTTCTGGTGCGTCAGCCCCAGCATCTGCGACAGATACGAGAGCGTGCTCTCGCCGCCGTAGCTCTGCCAGTTGGTGTTGGTGATGAAGCTCGACGAGGTGTTGAAGGCGAGGTCGGGCGCGACCGCGCCCTCGCCGGCCGGGTTATAGGGCAGCACGTCCTGGAGCCGCAGCAGCCCGTACAGGATCACGAAGCCGCCGACGTGCAGGACGATCATGGCGACGAGGTAGGCGTACCACGTCTGCTCGTGCGTCTCGTCGATGCCCGACAGCCGATAGAGCCCGCGCTCGACGGGGCGGAGCACGGGCGACAGGAATGTCCGCTCGCCCGTGAAGACGCGCGTCATGTAGAGCCCGAGCGGCTTCACGAGCGCGATGATGACCGCGCAGTAGAGCGCGATCTGGATCCAGCCGATGGCGGTCATGGCGAGGCCTTTTCAGAACCGCTCGGGGCGGACGAGGGCGTAGGTGAGGTAGGCGAGCAGGCCCAGGGCCACGATCCCGCCGAGCGCGTAGTCGAACAGCACGGCGGCCTCCTACAGTCGCTCGCACAGGACGGTGTAGCCGACCGAGAGCGCGAAGAACGCGAGCCCTCCGGCGAGGAAGAGGAAGTCCAGCATGGCGATCTTCTCCGGCTCGACGGCCGCTCTGGCGCGGCATCCCGCCGGCTACTGACGGCGGCCCATCGGGTGCCCCAGGAGATCGCAGGTTCGGCATAGTGATTCGAGAGAGCCGCGGGGCGATCTCTATAAAGATCTCATAAAGATCGGCGGCCGGGGCCGAGGAGATCCGCCGGGGGCGAGAGGCGGGATCGCGTCCTCAAAGCGCGCGGGATCGCGACGTCCCGGAGGATCCTATATTTGCGGTATCTCAGGACTTCGACACGGAAGCGTGAGATCTATTATTTCAAGATGTGCTGGATTTTTTCCACCACCCGCTCGTCCCCGCGCAGGCGGGGATCCAGCGCAAGATGTCCGGCCGCAGGCCGCCCTTCCCTTCCCTTCCACCCTCTTGGGTTCAGCGGCGGTGGCGGAGAATCATAGCGACGGCCTTCGGCCGACTCTTGGCGCTGGGTTCCCGCCTTCGCGGGAACGAGCGGTGGAAGTTCTATTTCGGCAGCATCACCCGCGACCCCGACGTGACGGCCGCGCCGCGGCTCAGTTCTTGACCGTCGAGGCCCGGTAGATCTGGTGGATGGCGCCCGCCAGGGCCGCGTCGAACTCGGCGTCGCTCATGCCGCGCCGGAGGTCGTCGATCAGGGCGCGCGAGAAGCTGGCGATCATGCCGTGGTTGGTGGACAGGCGCCGGCAGGCCTCGTCCCGCGGATAGCCGCCGGACAGCGCCACGACGCGGACCACCCGCGGGTCCTTCATCAGCCCGGCGTAAAGGTCCGGCACGTCGGGGATCGTCAGCTTGAGCATCACGCGGCGGCCCTCGGGCAGGGCGTCGAGCCTGCGCCCGATCTCCTCCAAGAGGATCGATTCCGCGCCGGGCTTGTCGGGGCTCTTGATCGAGACTTCCGGCTCGATGATGGGCAGGAGCCCGTGGCCGGCGATCTGCGCCGCCAGCTCGAACTGCTGCGCCACCACGGCCGCGATGCCGTCCCGCGAGGGCAGGTTGATGACGGAGCGCATCTTGGTGCCGAAGACGCCGAGCTTGACGGCCCGGGCGAGCAGCGGGTCGAGCCCGGGGATGGGCTTCATCAGGTGGACGCCGTCCGCCTCGTCCGCGAGGCCCTTGTCGACCTTGAGGAAGGGCACGACGCCCCGCTCCTGCCACAGATAGGCCGGGACGGAGCGGCCCTCGGCCTGCCCGTCCATCGTGCCCTCGAACAGGATGGCGGCGATCACCTCGGCCCCGGTGAAGGAGGGCGCCGTCATGATGCGGACCCGCATCTCGTGGACGAGCGCGAACATCTCGGCGTCACCGTTGTAGGCGCTCTCCGGGACGCCGTAATGGTCCAGGGCCTTCGGGGTCGAGCCGCCGCTCTGGTCGAGCGCGGCGATGAAGCCCGCCTTGCCCGACACCTGCGCCATCATCGTGCCATCGACCATCATCGCTGCCCCTGGGCTGGATCGTTCCGTGGTGCGGCCCGCATCTTGGCCGCTCGCCGCACCCTGTACAACGCCCGGGCGACCGATCCGCGACAGCCGCGCGGCGGCGATTTCGGCATGGCGGCCGTGCGGCCCGCGCGTGCCACCGGCCCACCGCCAAACGCGAACGCCGGCGGGAGCCCTCGGGGGCACACGCCGGCGTTCCTGGCGGATCCCGCGCGGATCCCGAAGGGATCCGCGCCGCTGAAGCCGTTACTCGGCCGCCTGCTGGGCGGCCTGGGACTGGGTGGGCACCTCGGAGATCGTCTTCAGGATCTGCGAGGCGATCTGGTAGGGGTCCCCCTGGGAGTTGGGGCGGCGATCCTCCAGGTAGCCCTTGTAGCCGTTGTTCATGAAGGAGTGCGGCACGCGGATCGAGGCGCCGCGGTCCGCCAGCCCGTAGGAGAACTGGTGGATCGAGGCCGTCTCGTGCTTGCCCGTCAGGCGCATGTGGTTGTCGGGGCCGTAGACTGCGATGTGGTCCTCGCGGTTCTTCTCGAAAGCCTTCATCAGGCGCTCGAAATATTCCTTGCCGCCCACCTCGCGCATGAACTGCGTCGAGAAGTTGGCGTGCATGCCCGAGCCGTTCCAGTCGGTGTCGCCGAGCGGCT
>CAXTFP010000314.1:0-4589 GCA_964243135.1 uncultured Lichenihabitans sp. | reverse complement strand
CGCCAGTCGAAGGCCGCCGCGAGGCGCCCGGCGCGGTCGGGGCCGGCCACGAAAGCCGCCGCCACGAGGAGGAACAGCGCCGCGGCACGGAGCGCGCGGGGGTCGCGCTCGACGAGCCGGGGCGATGGCGCCTTGACCCGCACGCGGTCGAGCGCGGCATCGAGCCGGCGGCGGTGCAGGTCCCACAGCGCGCGGGTGGAGGAGTCGGCGTCGCTGTCGGCCAGCACGTCGTCCATCGACGAGATCGGGCGATGGTGCACGCCGGAGTCGCGGTCGAGCCGCGCCAGGGCGTCGCGGCGGCCCGGCAGGCGCGCCCGCACGGCCAGGATCGCGATGGCGACGAGGCCCGCGGCGAAGGCCAGCAGGCCGACGGGGCGCAGCGCGCGCGGCAGCGCCGTCCACAGGCCGAACCACGAGGCGGCGAGGAACAGCGCCAGCAGCGTCAGCACCGCGACCGCGACCGGCCACAGCCGCTCGAACGCCAGGACGGCGCGGGCCTGGGCGAGGCGCCGCTCCAGCGTCCCCCGTTTCGCATCCGCCACGGCCACACTCCGGTCCCGTGCCGGGCTCGTCCCACGGTCGTCCTCTCCGCCCAAACCCGGCGGGGCGGGCGATGCGGAGCGGCCGCGCCATGGGGACCCCCGGCGCCACGCTCGGCAGTCTAGGGGCTTTCGGCGGCGAAGGCGAATGGGTCGGCCGGGCCGGCCGGCGACACAGCGGCGCGGCCGGTGCCGGGCACCGGCTGGCACGGGTGCGCCCGACCTGATAATCGCGGCTCTTCACCCTTCCGGATGCCGCCCATGATCCTCCGCTCCGCTGCCGCCTCGCCCTTCGGCCGCAAGACCAAAATCGCCGCCGTGATGCTGGGTGCGGGCCTCACGGTCGTCGACGGCGACACGACGAACCCCGAAGACTCGCTCCGCCGAGAGAACCCGCTCGGCAAGATCCCGACCCTGATCCTCGACGACGGGGAAACGCTGTTCGATTCCAGCGTCATCGTGGCCTGGCTCGACCACGCGGCCGGCGGCGGGCGGCTGATCCCGACGGAGCCCGGCCCGCGCTTCGCGGCGCTGAAGCTGGAGGCGCTCGCGGACGGCATCTGCGACGCGGCCCTGCTCCAGGTCTATGAATTGCGCTGGCGCGATCCCTCCGGGCATCACGCGGGCTGGATGGAGCACCACGCCGGCAAGGTGGCGCGGGGCCTCGCGGCGCTCGAAGCGGCCCCGCCGGAGGGTCCCGTCACGGTCGGGCACATCGCGCTCGCCTGCGCGCTCGGCTACCTCGACCTGCGCTTCGGCGGCGCGTGGCGCGACGCCCACCCGCGGCTGGTCGCCTGGCTCGACGGCTTCGCCGTGGCCGTGCCGGCCTTCGAGGCGACCCGCGTCAAGGCAGCCTGAGGCCGCCCGCGCCGATCAGAAGTGGTAGTTCACGCCGACCTTGACGCTGGAGGTGCTCAGCCCGATGCGCGTCACGTCCGGCGTGCCGACGAAGTTATAGGCCTGCCCGAGGTCGGTGTAGAGGTACTCGATCTTGCCCGACAGGTTGGGCATGAAGGCATATTCCACGCCGGCCCCGATCGCGTAGCCGTTGAGGAAGTTGCTGTTGGCCGCGAAGACGTTCCGGGGCGTATCGTATACTGTGGAATGCAGGTTGCCGCCGGCATAGCCGCCCGTCACGAAGATCAGGGCGCGGTTGATCGCGTAGCCGGCGCGGGCCCGGATCGTGGTCTGGAAGTCGAGGTTGCTCTTGGCCGTGAGCGGGCCGGCCGAGGTCTGGGTGTTGCCGATGCCGGCAAAGTCGGCGTCGGCCTCCAGGCCCAGCACCAGTTGCTGGTACTGATAATTATAGCCGATCGTGCCGCCGCCGAAGCCGCCGCTGAGGGAGCCGGCCAGCGCGTTGCCGCGGCCCTTGCTGTCGCCGCCGCCGTAGCCGGCGTTGAAGCCGGCGTAGAAGCCCGTCCAGGTGAAGATCGGCGCATAGGCCGGCGCCACGTAGGCGGGCGAGCGGCGCGGCAGATCGGCGGCGGACGCGCCGGACAGGGCCGAACCGCCCAGGACGGCCGACATCGCCACGGCCGCCGACAACAGATGCTTCATCACGGAACTCCCGAACGCACGCGGAACGCTGCCCGGCTCCACAGTGGACATCGCCAGTCCATCGAGCCGACGCCCGTTGTTTACCCTAACGACGGCGAGTCGATCAAATATGGCAGTAACTTGTCAAAGTAGCTGAACAGCGTATTAGTTGCAGTGTAGGCGTTTACACTCCATTCATCATTTCCAATACGGGCGCTTGAGCTCCACCACAATGCCAAAGATGGGATCGAGCGGCTGACATCAGGGTGAATCGCCTATTAAAACCGAGCTCTGATCTGTCGACGATGGGGATCGACTTGGGCGGGCCCCGGTCGATCCGCGCCGGCGCCCTCCCCTGCCGCGGCCTTGACAGCGCGGCCCGGTTCCCCGAGCCATGCCGGCGCGGGGATGGGAGCGGGACGACGGTGGTGGGCGCGGGGACGGACGGCAGCCGGGTGCCCGGGAGCGGCGGGCCCGCGATCGTGCTGGTGCGGCCGCAGCTCGCCGTCAACGTCGGCATGGCGGCGCGCGCCATGGCCAACTTCGGCCTGTCGGACCTCCGCCTCGTGGCGCCCAAGGAGGGCTGGCCCCGCACCGGCGCCTACAAGGAGGCCGCCGAGGCGGCCGCGGCCGGCGCGCTCCACCTGCTCGACGGCGCCCGCGTCTTCGCGGACGTGGAGGAAGCCGTGGCGGACCTCACGGCCGTCTACGCCACCACGGCGCGCGAGCGCGGCCAGGGCAAGCCCGTGCTGGCGCCGGATGCCGCCATGGCGGCCTGGGCGGCGCCCATCGCGGGGGGCGAGCGCCGCGGCATCCTGTTCGGACCCGAGCGCACGGGGCTCGACAACGACGAGGTGGCGCTGGCCGACGCGGTCGTGACCTTCCCGGTCGACTCGGCCTACGGCTCGCTGAACCTCGCTCAGGCGGTCCTGCTGGTGGGCTACGAATGGCGCAAGAACGCCGTCACCGACGCCCTGCCCTTCGCCCATGTCGAGCGTTCGCCGCCGGCGTCGCGCGACGCGGTGCTGTCCTTCTTCACCTACCTGGAGGCGGAGCTGACGGCCGCCGGCTTCTTCCGGCCGGACGGCAAGCAGCCGGTGATGCGGCGCAATCTGCGCAACATCTTCCACCGGATCGGGCTGACCGAGCAGGACGTGCGCACGCTGCGGGGCGCGGTCGTGAGGCTGGTGCAGGGGCCACGGCGCCGCGGCGGCGTGCGGGACGGCGACTGAGGGCCGGCCGGTGGCCGAACCGTTGCGGCTGCGCCACACGACCGAACCATCAGGCGCGGATCTAAATCCGGCCTTGCCTTCGCGGCGAAGCCCCGTAGATTGTTGATCGTGCCGCTGCGGCGGCACATGCCCTTCTTGGGCGTTTCCTCCCTAGACTTCGGGCCGCCCTGTGGGCGGTCTTTTTTTTGCGCTCCGCGCCGCGCTATTGAGCACGACCTCCGCGTGAACGCAAGGCTTCCATGCAAAAAAGCATCGCTCGCGGACCCCATCCCGCGCCGTGCGCCGGGGCGAGCGGATCCATTCCGGCGACCGGACGTTGCGGCCTCGACCGGGCCTCGATAGCTCGACACCCCACGAGCCCGCCGCGATGAGCCAGACGACACCTCCGCCGCGCGCTCCCGCCGCCGTGGCGCCCGCCGAAACACCGGGCCTGTCGGGCCTCCTGTCGCTCTGCGTTGCGGTCGTGGTGGTGGCGGCTCTCTACCTCGCCCGCGAGGTGCTGATCCCCATCACGGTGGCGATGATCCTGTCCTTCGTGCTGGCGCCGCTCGTGTCGCGGCTGCAGCGCTGGCGCTTTCCCCACGCGCTGGCGGTGATCGTGGCGGTGCTGATCGCGCTCGGCATCATCGGCGGCATCGGCGGGGTCATCGGCACGCAGGTGGCCGGCATCGCGGCCGACGTGCCGCGCTACACCGCGACGATCCAGCGCAAGGTCAAGTCGGTCCAGAGCATGACGATCGGCCGCCTGTCCGGCTTGACGGAGCGCCTCGACAAGCAGCTCGGCCGCACCGAGCAGCGCACCGACGAGAACGCGCCCGACGCCACCCCGGGCACCTCGCCGCCCGCGCAGCTCGTGCGCGTCCAGCAGCAGCCGACCTCCGCCATGGAGCTGGCCCGCACCGTGCTGGCCCCCATCCTCGACCCGCTGTCGACCTTCCTGATCATCATCATCGTGGCGGTGTTCATCCTGATGCAGCGGGAAGACCTGCGCGACAGGATGATCCGGCTGTTCGGCTCGAACGACCTCCAGCGCACCACCGTGGCGCTGGACGACGCCGGGCAGCGGCTCGGCAAGTATTTCCTGGCCCAGCTCGCCATCAACACGTCCTTCGGCATCGTGGCGGCGCTGGGCCTCTACCTCATCGGCGTGCCTTCGGCGCTGCTGTGGGGCGTGACCTCGGCGGTGCTGCGCTTCGTGCCCTATATTGGGCCGGTGATCGCGGCCCTGTTGCCGGCCGCGCTCGCCGCCGCGGTCGACCCCGGCTGGTCGATGGTGCTGTGG
>CAXTFP010000313.1:0-4606 GCA_964243135.1 uncultured Lichenihabitans sp. | reverse complement strand
GGCCGTGCGCGTGGGCTCGGGCTCCGGCGCTGGCCCGCCCGCGAGGCGGCGCACCGTGCCGGCCCACAGGTCGATCATCTGGGTCGACAACGCGGTCTGGGCCACCACCATCCGGGCGGGGTCGGTGAACCAGTGCGCGGCCACCTGGCCCAACACCTGGACCATGTCCTTGACCTCCTCGCCGCCCTTGGGCGCGACGGGGCCGCGGGTGCGCGGCTCGATATAGGCGGCCGCCACCTTGCGGCTTTCCTCGACCAGCAGGCCCATGTTGCGCGACAGCTTGTCGAGCTCGGCCAGCCCGGGCACCGCCTCGGGCTCGGGCGGGGAGGTCTCCTCCGGCGCGGGGGCGGGAGCCGGTGCCTCGGCCGCGCCACGGCGCGGCGCGGGTCGGCGCTTCGGGCCGTGTTTTTCGGCCACGGGGGACGGGGGAGGGGGCGTCCCCGTCGACTCCTGCGGGGCGGAGGCCCGGTCGTGCGGGGGCTGGGCGTCGGCGCGGGGCTTCGATCGCTGGTGCTTCATGGCGCTCTCCCTGTCCGTCCCGGCGCCGCGGTCGGTCCGCTCCCGATCGGGGGCCGCGGATGGCCGGCCACCCTGTCCCGTTTCGGACATAATGACCCGCTACCCGCCGAGGTGGGAACGCGGCGGTCGCGCCGCCATCCCGGGCCCTCGCGGAAGTCCCATCCATGTCTGGGGAAGAGCTCCATCGCAAGCCGGGTTCCCGGCGCAGGGCCGCCCTGGCGGCCGCCACTCTCCTGATCGCTTCCTCGACCGTGGCGCGGGCGGGCGACGACACGCCCTCCGCCGGCCTGTTCGACGGCGTGCTGCAGACCTTCGATCTCAAGGCCAAGCCGCCCGAGCCCGCGCCGGACTTCGTCCGCCGCACCCGGCCCGACACGACCGGCCTCGGCTACATGCAGGCGGCCGTGCCCCACAAGGTGAGCCCGCTCCCGGTGAAGACGGCCGACCAGGTGAAGGCCCAGCAGGCGGCGCTGGACGCCGCGAAGGAGCGCCAGCTCAACCCGGGCGCCCCCGCGCCCGTCCCGCTGGGCCGGCATCGGAAGCCCGCCGGGGCGAAAGCGGCACCCGCCGCCGCGCCCGCCGTTGCCGATTGATTCACCGAACTTTCGCATTTTCCGGTATCAGGTCGCGGTGACGCCATCGCCCGCCACCGCCGCACCAGGGTCGTCCCCGCCATGACCGACTTCCACCGCGTCCGCCGCCTGCCGCCCTACGTCTTCGAGCAGGTGAACCGGCTCAAGGCCAAGGCCCGCAACGACGGCGCCGACATCATCGACCTCGGCATGGGCAACCCCGACCTGCCGGCCCCCAAGCACGTTGTCGACAAGCTGGTCGAGACCGCGACGAAGCCGCGCGTCGACCGCTACTCGGCCTCGAAGGGCATCGCCGGGCTGCGGCGCGCCCAGGCCGGCTATTACGGCCGCCGCTTCGGCGTGAAGCTCGATCCCGACCGTCAGGTGGTGGCGACGCTGGGCTCGAAGGAGGGCTTCGCCAACATGGCCCAGGCCATCACGGGGCCGGGCGACGTCGTGCTGGTGCCGAACCCCTCCTACCCCATCCACGCCTTCGGCTTCCTGATGGCGGGCGGCGTGATCCGCTCGGTGCCGGCCGAGCCCACGCCCGACTATTTCACGGCGCTGGAGCGGGCCGTGGTGCATTCCATCCCCAAGCCCCTGGCCGTGGTGGTCTGCTATCCGTCGAACCCCACGGCCATGGTGGCGTCGCTCGACTTCTACCGGGACCTCGTGGCCTTCGCCAAGAAGCACGAGATCTTCATCCTGTCGGACCTCGCCTATTCGGAGGTGTATTTCGAGGGCGAGCCGCCCCCCTCCGTGCTCCAGGTGCCGGGCGCGATGGAGGTCTGCGTGGAGTTCACCTCCATGTCCAAGACCTTCTCGATGCCGGGCTGGCGCATGGGCTTCGCGGTCGGCAACGAGCGGCTGCTCGCGGCCCTGACGCGCGTGAAGAGCTACCTCGACTACGGCGCCTACACGCCGATTCAGGTCGCGGCCGCCGCGGCCCTCAACGGCCCGGAGGACTGCATCGTCGAGATGCGGTCGATCTACAAGGCCCGCCGCGACGTGATGGTGGAAAGCTTCGCGGCCTCGGGCTGGACCGTGCCGGCGCCGGCCGCCTCCATGTTCGCCTGGGTGCCGATCCCCGAACGCTTCCGGCACCTCGGCAGCCTCGAATTCTCCAAGCTGCTGATCGAGGGCGCCGAGGTCGCGGTGGCGCCCGGCATCGGCTTCGGCGAGCACGGCGACGACCACGTCCGCCTGGCGCTGGTCGAGAACGAGCAGCGCATCCGGCAGGCCGCGCGGGGCATCAAGCGCTTCTTCGACTCGGCCGACACGCGGCTCCACAACGTCGTGCCGCTGAAACAGTCGGCTTGACGGGGAGCGGCCGCCCCGGGAGCGAGGCCCTCGCGCGCCTGCTCGGCGCCGCGCGGTTCGTGACGGTCTTCACGGGCGCCGGCATCTCGACCGAATGCGGCGTGCCGGACTACCGCTCGCCCGGCAGCCCTTGGCGCGTGCACGCGCCCATCGGCTTTCGCGACTACCTCGCAGACCCCGCGCTGCGGGCCGAAGCCTGGCGGCGCAAGTTCGCCATGGACGACCTTTATGCCGGCGCCCGGCCGGGACGGGGCCACCGGGCCGTGGCGCGCTGGGCCGCCTCCGGCTTCCTGCGCGCCGTCGTCACCCAGAACATCGACGGGCTGCACGCCGCCGCCGCGGCGCCGGGCGACGAGGTCGTCGAGCTCCACGGCAACGGCGGCCACGCGCGCTGCCTCGGCTGCGGCGCGCGCCACGAACTCGCGCCCATCCGGGCCGCCTTCGAGGCGGATGGGTCGCTGCCCGTCTGCCGCTGCGGCGGCATCGTCAAATCCGCCAGCATCGCGTTCGGCCAGCCCCTCGACCCGGAGGACCTGCGGCGGGCCGTCGAGGCCGCGCTCGGCTGCGACCTGTTCCTCGTCCTGGGCTCGACGCTGCTCGTGCGGCCGGCGGCCCGTTTCCCTGAACTGGCCCGGCGCAACGGGGCTCGCCTCCTCATCGTCAACCGCGAGCCGACCCCGCTCGACGGCGAGGCCGACCTCGTCATCCGCGACGATATCGGCGACGTGCTCGACCCCCTGTGACGGCAGGCCGCGGCCGCCGAAGCGTGCCCGGAAACACACATTTCATAATCTTGCACTGTCGCTCAAAGTTTCGACTTTGACGCATTTCGACCGGTGCTAATGTCGTGAAAGCCGCGATTCGCGCTGGCATCGCCGCGCCGGCGCCATCCGCCGGCCGCATGTCGGGCGGCGCCGATTCTGGACAGGGTGATCGCGTTGGGCAGCAAAGATCAGTCCTCCGACCTCCAGGTCGAACTCCCCGGCGACACCGCGCTCGACCTCGTCGAGATGGCCGGCGAGATCAAGTGGTTCGACGTGTCCAAGGGCTACGGCTTCATCGTGCCGGACAACGGCCAGCCCGACATCCTGGTCCATGTCACGACGCTGCGGCGCGACGGATTCACGACGGCGCGGGAGGGCGCCCGCGTGGTCTGTGAGGTGCTGCAACGCAGCAAGGGCCTGCAGGTGTTCCGCGTGCTCTCGCTCGACCTCACAACGGCCGTGCACCCGTCCCAGGTGCCGGCGCCCCGCACCCACGTCCAGGTCGTGCCGACGGGCGGCTTCGAGATCGCGGTTGTCAAGTGGTTCAACCGCGTGCGGGGCTTCGGCTTCGTGTCGCGGGGTGAGGGCACGGAGGACATCTTCGTCCACATCGAGACCATGCGGCGCCACGGCATGACCGAGCTGAAGCCGGGCGAAAACGTGCTGGTGCGGTTTGGGGACGGGCCCAAGGGCCTGATGGCCGCCGAGGTGCGCCCCCTTGAGTCGGGATCGCCCTCGTCGCATTGAGGTGCGGTGAGCGGGCTTCGGCAACTCGCTTCGTTCGCTCTCTCAACTGCAAGCAGCTTCGCGGGAACCCGCTCGGCCCGCGCCTGGACCACCTTCGCCATGTCGAAACCCACCCTGTCGTCCCTGGCCCTGCTGGCCTCGCTCGCCGCCGCCCCCGGTGCGTGGGCGGCGAGCCCGGCGCCCGCCGTGGACGACCTGTCGATCGTGACGGCGAGCGGCCCCCATCACTTCACCGTGGACGTGATGCGCACCCGCGACGAGCTCGAACGCGGCCTCATGTTCCGCCGGGAGCTTTCGGCCGACCGCGGCATGCTGTTCGACTTCGGCGCGCCCCAGCGCGTGAACATGTGGATGAAGAACACCTACCTGCCGCTCGACATGGTGTTCATCGCGCCGGACGGCCGGGTCGTGTCGGTGAAGCGCGATGCCACGCCCATGTCCGAGGACATCATCCCGTCCGGCGGCGACGTGCTGGGCGTGCTGGAGGTCAAGGCCGGCACGGCGGCGCGCATCGGCGTCAAGCCCGGCGACCGCGTCGTCGACCCCATGTTCAAGCCGTGACCTTGCCGGTGCCCGGCCCCCATGGTAGCCCTGGAGACCGCCGGGGACCGGCGATCGATCGGGGTATAGCGCAGCCTGGTAGCGCATCTGCTTTGGGAGCAGAGGGTCGCAGGTTCGAATCCT
>CAXTFP010000312.1:0-4624 GCA_964243135.1 uncultured Lichenihabitans sp. | reverse complement strand
TCCCTTCCGCGCCGCGCCGCCGCACACTGCCCCGCGCCGCCGACCTGACGCGCGGCCTCGGCCGCCTTCGGGAGGATCCACCATGCGCCGGTTCGCCGCCACGCTCGCGCTCCTGTCGGCCTTCGCCGGCTCCGCCGCGGCGGCCGGGCCCGGGCGCGCGGCGACGGCGGCCGAGGCCCGCCCCGCCAAGCCCTTCGCCCGGCCCGCACTCGACGCCGAGGCGCTGCAACTCGCCCGGACCTTCGCGCACGACCGCGCCGCCGAGATCAAGGGCCGCACCGCGGCCGAGCTCTTCGCGGCGGGGGCCAGGGCCAAGCCAGACTCGGAGGACGCGCTGGCGGGCTATGCCGGCGCCATCGCGGCGGGGCGCGACGACGGCCCCGCCTGGCTCGGCCTCGCGACCGCCGCCGAGGGCGTGTCGGGCGCCCTGCCGACCACCGACAGCCGCCGCGAAGAGGTGGCGGCCTGGGTGTCGCCCGCCGCCTATCGCGCCTACGCGCTCGCCGAAACCCGGCGCGACGAGGCCACGGCCCTGAGGCTCGCGGGCAACTCCCTGGCGCGGCGGGAAGACTGGCGCCCGGCGCTCGACAGCTTCCGCGCCAGCCTCGCGGCCGTCGAGGACCCGGCCCTGCGCGCGGCCTACGACAAGCTGCGCGCCGATCACGGCTTCCACTACGAGGACTATAAGATCGACGCCGACGCCGCCTCGCCGCGGGTCTGCCTCTCCTTCAGCGAGGACTTGGCCGGGGGCGGCGCCGACCTCGCCCGCTTCGTGGCGCTCGACGGCAGCGCGACCGCGGCCGTGTCGGTCGACGGGCACCAGCTCTGCGTCGAGGGGCTGGCGCACGGGCAGCGCTACAAGGTCACGATCCGCCGCGGCCTGCCCTCGTCCGTGGGCGAGGTCCTCCTGGCCGCGGTCGACGACGGGGTGTTCGTGCCGGACCGCGCGCCCCGCGTGAGCTTCGTGGGCAACGCCTACGTGCTGCCGCGCGTCGGCGCCGCCGGGATCCCGCTGGTGTCGGTCAACGTCGACCGGGCCGACGTCAGGGTGCTGCGGGTCGGCGACCGCAACCTCGTCCCCACCCTCCGCGCCGGGACCTTCCGCGACGCGGTGCCGGGCTACAGCTTCGACGAGATGGCCGAGAACAGCGCCAGCCCCGTGTGGAGCGGCACGCTCGACACGGCCGGCAAGCTCAACGAGGAGACGCGGACCGCCTTCCCGGTGCGCGACGCCTTGGGCCCGCTCAAGCCCGGCATCTACGTGATGCGGGCGAAGCCGCACCGCGAAACCGCCAAGGACGACGACGACTCCGCGGGCGCCACGCAGTGGTTCGTGGTGTCGGACCTCGGCCTCACGACGCTGAGCGGCGCGGGCGGCGTCACGGCGGTGGTGCGCTCGCTCGCCAGCGCCAAGCCGGTGGCCGGAGTGGCCGTGAAGCTCGTGGCCAAGGACAACGAGGTGCTGGACACCCGCACCACCGGCCCGGACGGCGCGGTGCGCTTCGACCCCGGCCTGTCGCGCGGCCACGGCGGCGACGCCCCGGCGCTGCTGGTCGCGACCTCGGCCGAGGGCGACTACGACTTTCTCGACCTCGCGGCCCCGCCCTTCGACCTGACCGACCGGGGCGACGCCGGCCGCCCCGCGAAGGAGGGGCTCGACGCGCTGGTCTACGCCGAGCGGGGCGTCTACCGGCCGGGCGAGACGGTGTTCCTGACGGCGCTGCTGCGCGACGCCGGTGGCGCGGCCGCCGCCGGCCTGCCCCTGACGCTGGTCGTGTCGCGCCCGGACGGGGTCGAGAGCCGGCGCACGCTGCTGCCGGATGCGGGCCTCGGCGGCCACAGCCTGCCGCTGCCGCTCCTGGCCGACGCCGCCGCGGGCACCTGGCGCGTCGCCGCCTACGCGGACCCGAAGGGCGAGCCCGTGGGCGAGACGACCTTTCTGGTCGAGGACTACCTGCCCGAGCGGCTGAGCTTCGACCTGAAGCCCGAGGCGGCGCGGCTGAAGCCGGGGGCGCCGGCCACGGTCGACGCCGCGGTGCGCTTCCTCTACGGCGCGCCGGGGAGCGGCCTCGTCATCACCGGCGACAGCGTGGTGGACGCCGCCCCCGGCCCCGCCTGGCCGGCGCTCGAGGGCTACGCGACGGGCCTCACGGACGAGCGGGTCGAGCCCGTCACCACGGCGCTGCCCGACCCCGTCACGGCGGACCGCAACGGACGGGCCACGGTGAGCGTGCCGGTGCCGGCCGTGGCCGCGACCCGGCCGCTCCAGGCGCTGATCCGCCTCAGCGCCGCCGAGCCCGGCGGCCGTGCGATCGAGCGCAGCGTCACGGTGCCGATCCTGCCGGCCACGGCGCTCATCGGCGCCAAATCCACGGGCGCCGACGCGGGCGACGGCGGGACGTCGAGCTTCGGCGTGGTGACGGTCGGCGCCGACGGGGCTCGCACCGCCGTGCCGGGCCTGCATTGGCGCATCTCGCGCCTCGGGCGCGACTACCAATGGTACGAGGACGGCGGCCATTGGCGCTTCGAGCGCGTCGCCTCCGCGACCCTCGCGGCCGACGGCACGCTGGCCACGGACGCGGCTGCGCCCGCCACCATCGCGGCGGCGCTGCGCGCCGGCCGCTACCGGCTCGACCTGACCGCGGACGACCCGAGCCTGCCGCCCACCAGCCTCGCCTTCGACGTCGGCTTCACGGGCGGCGACGGCGCCGACGCGGCGCCCGACCTCCTCGACGTGACGCTGGACCGGGCCGACTACCGCGCCGGCGACACGCTGCGCGCCACCGTCACGTCGCGCTTCGCCGGCCGGGCCACGCTGCTGATCGGCGAGGGCGCGGCGCAGCTCAGGCGCGCCGTCGACCTCGGCGTGGGCGACACCGTCATCGAGGCGCCGGTCGACGCGCGCTGGGGCACGGGCGCCTATGCCGTGGTGCTGGCGCACCGGCCGCTCGACGTCGCGGCCAGGCGCATGCCGGGCCGGGCGCTGGGCCTGCGCTGGTTCTCGATCGACGCCGCGTCGCGCGACATCGGCGTCCACCTCGACCTGCCGGCGCTGGCCCGGCCCCGCGGGGCGTTGCGCGTGCCCGTGAAGCTCACGGGCCTGCCGCCAGGCGAGCCCGCGGCCGTGGCGGTGTCGGCCGTCGACGTCGGCATCCTCAACCTCACCCGCTACGAGACGCCGAGGCCGATCCCCTTCTTCTTCGGCCAGCGGACGCTCGGGGTCGAGCTGCGCGACGTCTACGGCGCGCTGATCGACGGGCTCGGCGTGCCGGGCGGCCTGCTGCGCTCGGGCGGCGACGGCGGGGCCGAGCTGTCGGCCGAGAAGCCCACCCAGGTGCCCCTCGCGCGCTATTCCGGCATCGTGCCGGTGGCGGCGGACGGCACCGCCACGGTCGCGTTCGACATCCCGGCCTTCAACGGCACCGTGCGGGTCGCGGCCGTGGCGTGGTCGAAGGGCCGGACCGGCAGCGCCGAGGCCGACGTGGTGCTGCGCGACCCCGTCGTGGTGGCGGCCTCCCTGCCCCGCTTCCTCGGCCTCGGTGACCGCGCGCGGGCGCGCTTCGACATCGACGACGTGGAGGGGCCGGCCGGCCCCTACCGGCTGCAGGTGGCGCCGCGCGGCCCCTGGTTCCTGCCGGCCGACGCGCTCGACCGCACGGTGACGCTGACGCCCGGTGCCCGCACGGGCGTCGACGTGCCGGTGACGGCGGCGGGGCTCGGCACGGCCGGGATGAGCGTGCGGCTGACGGGGCCGGGCGGCCTCGACCTCGCGCAGGACGTGGCGCTCGGGGTCGAACCCGGCGCCCCGGCGGTCTACAGGCGCGACGTCCACCCGCTGCCGCCCGGGCAGAGCCTCACGGTGTCGCGCGAGCTGCTGGCCGAGTTCGTGCCGGGCTCGGGCGGCGCCTCGGTGGCGGTGTCGCCCCTCGGCGACATCGACGTGCCGGCGCTGCTGCTGGCGCTCGACCGCTACCCCGTCGGCTGCTCGGAGCAGATCGTCAGCCGCGCCCTGCCGCTGCTCTACGTCGACCGGCTGGCGCCCCCGCGGGACCTAGCGCTCGGCGAGGACCTGCCGGAGCGGATCCGCGGGGCGATCGGCCAGCTCCTGTCGCGGCAGACCGCCGAGGGCAGCTTCGGCCTGTGGTCGGCCGAGGGCGGCGGGGAGGACGCCTGGCTCGACGCCTACGTGGCGGACTTCCTCACCCGCGCGCGTGAGGCGGGCTACGCCGTGCCGCCCTCGGCGATGGACCGGGCGCTCGACCGGCTGCGCAACGTGGTGGCCAATGCCACGGCCTCGCGCGAGGGCGACCCTCTGCCGCTCGGCTACGCGGCCTACGTGCTGGCCCGCAACGGCCGGCCCGTGATGGGCGACCTGCGCTACCTCGCGGGCACGCGGCTCGACGCGCTCGCGACGCCCCTCGCCAAGGCGCAGCTCGGCGCAGCACTCGCGCTGCTGGGCGACCGCGCGCGGGCCGCGCCCGTCTTCGCGGCCGCGACCGATGCCCTGGCGGCCGAGGCGGACGGGCGCGACTACCGCGAGGACTACGGGTCCAAGCTGCGCGACGCCGCGGCCGTGCTGGCCCTCGCCGCCGAGGCCGGGCTCGACGATGCCTCGGCGACCGCC
>CAXTFP010000311.1:0-4630 GCA_964243135.1 uncultured Lichenihabitans sp. | reverse complement strand
GGAGAAGGCTGCGCGCGGGATCTTCCAGGGTAACCCGCCGGCCTTGCGCAGATCGGGTGATGGTCGTCCAGTCGCCTTCGTCGTCATAACCGCGCAGCGAAAGCTTGAAGCCGCCCTGGCCGGCCGCGGCCGCTCCATTCTCCCGCCGCGGCGTGACCCGAGAGCATGAACCAGCACGTCGACGACATCGAGGCCTCCAAAGCACCGCTGATCGAGCACCTGATCGAGCTGCGCTCCCGGCTCATCAAGGCGTTGGCCGCCTTCCTCGTAGCCTTCCTGTTCTGCTTCTACTTTTCGCACGGCATCTACAACATCCTGGTCGAGCCCTACGTGGGGGTCGTGGGGGCCGACAAGGCGACGCTGATCGCCACGCACTTCCTCGAACAGTTCTACACCAACCTAAAACTGTCGATGTTCGGCGCCGCCTTCCTGGCCTTCCCAATCATCGCCACGCAGATCTACATGTTCGTGGCGCCGGGCCTTTACCGGACGGAGCGGCGCGCATTTCTGCCCTACCTCGTGGCGACGCCGGTGTTCTTCTTCCTGGGCGGGTTGCTCGTCTATTTCATCGTGATGCCGCTGCTGATCCAGTTCTCCGTGCACCAGCTCCAGGCGCCGTCGCCGGGGCAGGCGACGATCGAGCTGCTGCCCAAGGTCAGCGAATACCTGTCGCTCATCACCACGCTGATCTTCGCCTTCGGCATCGCGTTCCAACTCCCCGTGATCCTGACGCTGCTGGGGCAGATCGGCGTCATCGACTCGACCTTCCTGCGCGAGAAGCGCCGCTATGCCATCGTCGTCGTGGTGGTGGCGGCCGCAATCCTGACGCCGCCCGACGTCATCTCCATGTGCTCGCTTGCGCTGCCCATGCTGCTTCTCTACGAAGGCGCCATCATCGCCGTGCGGACGATGGAGAAGCGCGCCCGCGCAAATCCCGGCGCCTCGGTCTGATCGAGGACCTCCCTCCGCCGAGGATGTGGCGGAGCCTTTCATGTTCGACATCAGGTGGGTGCGCGACAATCTCGAACTCTTCGACGAGGGCCGCCGCGCGCGCGGCCTGCCGCCGCTGAGCGCCGCCCTCGCGTCCCTCGACGACCGCCGCAAGTCCGCCATCCTCCGCCTTCAGGCCTTGCAGGAGCGGCGCAACCTCGTGGCCAAGGAGATCGGCCAGGCGCTCGGGCGCAAGGACGCCGACACCGCCGAGCGCCTCAAGGCCGAGGTGGCGAGCCTCAAGGGCGAGGTGCCGGCGCTCGAGGCGGAGGACCGCAACGCCACGGCGGCGCTCGACGCCGCCCTGTCCGAGATCCCCAACCTCCCCGACGCAGACGTGCCGCGCGGCGAGGACGAGCACGGCAATGTCGAGCTGAAGCGCTCGGGCCAGCGCCCCGCCTTCCCGGACGGATACACGCCGCTGGAGCATTTCGCCCTCGGCGAGAAACTCGGCCTCATGGATTTCGACGCGGCCGCCAGGATGTCGGGCGCCCGCTTCGTGGTGCTCAAGGGCGCCCTGGCGCGCCTGCACCGGGCGCTCGGCCAGTACATGATCGACATGCACGTCGACCGGCACGGCTACGAGGAGGTGGCACCGCCCGTGCTGGTGCGCGACGCCGCCATGTTCGGCACGGCACAGCTGCCGAAGTTCCGCGACGATCAGTTCCGCGCCGGCACTGAGCACTGGCTGATCCCGACCGCCGAGGTGCCCCTCACCAACCTCGCCCGCGAACGGGTGATCGACGAGCGCGAGTTGCCGTGGCGCTTCACGGCGCTGACGGACTGCTTCCGCTCCGAAGCCGGTTCGGCCGGGCGCGACACGCGTGGCATGATCCGCCAGCACCAGTTCACCAAGGTCGAGATGGTGTCGGTCACGGCGCCGGAATCGTCCGCCGAGGAGCACGAGCGCATGACCCGCGCGGCCGAGGACGTGCTGGAGGGGCTGGGGCTGCATTACCGCCGCATGCTGCTCTGCACGGGCGACATGGGCTTCGCGTCGCGCAAGACCTACGACCTCGAAGTCTGGCTGCCGGGGCAGAACACGTTCCGCGAAATCTCGTCCTGCTCGAACTGCGGCGACTTCCAGGCCCGCCGCATGGAGGCGCGCTACCGCCCCGCTGGCGCCAAGAGCACGCGCTTCGTCCACACGCTGAACGGCTCGGGCGTGGCGGTCGGCCGCGCCCTGGTGGCCGTGCTGGAGAACTATCAGGCGCCGGACGGCACGGTCGGCGTGCCCGAGGTGCTGCGCCCCTACATGGGCGGGCTCGACCGAATCGTCCCGGCGAAGGGCAGGGCTTGATGCGGATCCTCATCACCAACGACGACGGCATCCACGCGCCCGGCCTCGCCGTGCTGGAGCGCGTCGCCCGCACGCTCAGCGACGACGTCCACGTCGTTGCGCCGGAAACCGACCAGTCGGGCGTCGCCCATTCGCTGTCGCTCAACGATCCCCTGCGCCTGCGCGAGGTGTCGCCCGGCCGCTACGCCGTGAAGGGCACGCCGACCGACTGCGTGATCATGGCCGTGAACGCCATCCTGAAGGACCATCGGCCGCACCTGATTCTGTCGGGCATCAACCGCGGCCAGAACGTCGCCGAGGACGTGACCTATTCGGGCACGATCGCGGCCGCCATGGAGGGCACGCTACTCGGCGTGCCGTCGATCGCGCTGAGCCAGTCCTACGGCGCCGTCTCGGGCCGGCAGAACCCGCACTGGGACTGCGGCGAGCACCATGCCGCGGCCGTGGTGCGGACGGCGCTCGGCGCCGGCATCCCGCGCGGCGTGCTGGTCAACGTCAACTTCCCGGACTGCGCGCCCGGCGACGTCGCGGGCGTCGAGGTCACGCGTCAGGGCGCGCGCGACACGGCGCTGATGCAGGTGCACGAGCGCGAGGACGGGCGCGGCAACCCGTACTACTGGATCGGCTTCGCGCGCGGCAAGTTCACGCCCGTCCCGGGCAGCGACCTCGAAGCCCTCAAGGCTCGCCGCATCTCCGTCACGCCGCTGCGCCTCGACCTGACGGACGACGCGGAGCGCGAGCGCCTGGCCCGCGCCTTCGGCTGAGCGGCGGGAGTTGGGCGTGGCGGCGCCGGCCTCCGAGGCCACGGCGGCCTTCCTCCTCGGCCTGCGGGCGCGGGGCATCCGCGACCTCGCGGTGCTGCGCGCCATGGAGGCCGTGCCGCGCGGCGCCTTTGTGCCGCACCGCTACGCCGACCTCGCCGGCAAGGACGTGGCCCTGCCGCTCCCCTGCGGCCAGACCATGTCGGAGCCCTCGGTCGTGGCCCGCATGATGGCGGCGCTCGGCGTGACGCCGGCCTGCCGCGTGCTCGAAGTGGGCTCGGGCTCGGGCTATGCCACCGCGATCCTGGCGCGGCTCGGGCGCGAGGTGCTCGGCGTCGAGCGGTTCCGCACCCTGGCGCTCGCCGCGGCGGCGCGCTTGGCCGACCTCGGCCTGTCCAACGCCGCCGTGGTCTGGGGCGACGGGCTGGGCGTGCCTGCGGAGCGCGGCCCCTTCGACCGCGTGCTGGTCCACGCTGCGCTGGAGGACGTGCCGCTCGAACTCACCCGTCTTCTCGCGCCCGACGGCACGATGGTCTTCGCCCGGTCGGTCCGGGACGGGATGCGGCAGGAGCTCGTGCGCGCCCGGCGGGACGACGGCGGCGGCTGGGCCATGACGCCGGCCGGCCCCGCACGCCTGCGTGCTCTCCTTGACGGCCCGTCGCTGACGCTGTGACGCTGTCCCCGGCCGATCGGCTCGGATTGCCCTCTCGGCCGCTCATCCCCGCGCAGGCGGGGATCCAGCGTCCAATGTCCGGCCGGAGGCCGGTCTTCCCTCCGCGACCGTGGGGCATGTCGCGCGGGGTCGAGAGCGTCGGCCTTCGGCCGTCTCCCTGCGCTGGACCCCCGCATGCGCGGGGGTGAGCGGTGAAGGGGAGCGATGGGACGGTACCGTGTGCCGCCTGTCCGCCCGCACCAGGATTTATGTTCCCGGATGAATCGCGGCCCCGCGATTCATCTTAAACCGTCCCTTAACCGGCGTAGCTCTACATGGCTTCTATTGAGCCTGCGTTGAGTGGATGTTGCGCTGATGAGTAAGCTGTTGACGCCCGGACAATGCCGGATCGCGGTCCGCATCTGCGCTTTGACCGCCGTGGCGGCCCTGATGAGCGGCTGCTCCTCCGATTCGACCCGCTTCGGCGACGCCTTCGGCAACCCCTTCGCGACCGGCCCCGTGGCCAGGCGGAAGAAGGTCGCGGCCGTCAGCCATCCCGCCGGCGCCGGCCGCACCCCGCCCGTCACGGCCTCGGCGCTGCCGCCGCGCGGCGCCACCATGGCCAGCGCCGCGCCGGTCCGCCCCGTCCCCGTGGCGGTGTCGCACGAGGCGACGGGCTCCATCGCGCCGTCCCACAGCGTGCCCGGCGCCTCCTTCGGCGGCTGGACCGGGCAGGGCGGCGCCTCCGTCCAGGTCGGCCCGGGCGACAGCGCCGCCGTGCTGGCCCAGCGCTACGGCGTGCCGGAGAACGTGCTGCTCCAGGTCAACGGCCTCCACGCGGCCGGCGAGATCCATCCCGGCGCGACGATCGTGGTGCCGATCTACAACGCCGTCGCCACGGCGCCCGGCGCGGCCCCGCGCGTCGCC
>CAXTFP010000310.1:0-4631 GCA_964243135.1 uncultured Lichenihabitans sp. | reverse complement strand
CGGGGCTACGGTCGAGCGGGGCGACGCCGCGACGGCCCGAAACAGCGCGGCCCTCTGGGTCGAGCTGCGATGGCCGCCCCCTGCGTCGAAGGCCTCGCCGATACCGCGGGTATCGGCATCACCCTTCTCCTGTGGCTCGGCACATCGCAGCTCGACGTAGACCCACTCCAGCAGTCAAACAGGCTCTCAGTCCCCGGCGTCGACCCTGACGCGGTTCTCCGGCAGGCCCCGCACCCCGGCGTCCATGGCCCATAGCGATCCGGCGAGGCGGTCGCCCGGGTCGGGGTCGTTGCGGGCCGAGGTGATGAACAGCGTGGTGAGATCCGCTCCCCCGAACACGCAGGTCGTCACGTTCAGGGTCGGGACCTCGTGGAAAGCCGCCACGGCGCCGTCGGGCGCGACCCGGACGATGCCGCCCCCGCCCCAGCGGCAGTTCCACACGTAGCCCTCCGCGTCGATGGCCGAGCCGTCAGGCGCGCCGCGCGGGTAGCCCGCCAGATGCGCCCGCCCGCCCGCGATGTCGCCCGTGGCCGGATCGCAGTCGTAGGCCCGCAGCTCGTTGCGCAGCGTGTCGGCGAAGTAGAAGCGCGTCCGGTCCGGGCTCCAGCACAGCGTGTTGGCGATGCCGATCCCGGACAGCTCCTCCGCCACCCCGCCGTCCGGCCTCACACGGAACAGGGCGCCGCGGTCGGTCGCGTGGTGCTCGTCCGTCGGCCCGCCGTGGGCCGCGACGTTGTTGAACATCGAGCCGACCCAGAAGTGGCCGAGCGGATCGGCCCGGCCGTCGTTGAGCCGCACCTCGGGGTGGCCCGCGAGCCGGAAGCCGTGGTCTCGCCGCCGGTCGTCGGCGGGCCACCACCAGATCAGCCGGGACGACAGGGCCACGAGCAGCCGGCCGGGCTCGGTCGACAGGGCCAGCGCCGTCGGCGGCTCCTCGAAGGTCCAGGTCGCGAGGCGGCCTTCGGGCCAGACCAGGCGGTGGACCAGGAAGCGGTTGATGTCCACCCAGTAGACGGCGCTCTCCTCGGCGCACCACACGGCCCCCTCGCCGCAGCGGTCGCCCACGAGGGCGACGGGGCGCGGGAGGGACGAGGGCGAGGACGTGGTGGTCAAGGAATCGGCTCCCCTCGGGATCGGCGGATCGTGGCGGGCCCCGCCCTCATACCGCGGGCGCGTCCCGACATCCCGCGAAATCGACGCCCGACGCGGCCCATACCGACGGCTGTCCGGCGCTCGCCCCTCGGGTCCCGCGCTTCCCGCCCACGACCGCGCCACACCCTCGTCCCGTGGGACCGGGCGACCCTGCGGGCCGCGCTGACCCGGATCGAGGCCACCACCGGCCGCCGCTGGGTCGACGCGGTCTGCCGGGAGCGGGACTTCTCGGAACACCTCATCGACGGCAGCCACGTCGCGGGCCGCGGGGACGTGCCGTGCCGCCACGTCCGCACGACCGACGACCTGTGCCGCACCCACTGGGGCAGCGAGGGGCTCGACGCCGCCGGGGTGCTGGACCTCCTGCGCGGCGCTGGCCCGGACGAGGTCGCGCTCCGCATCCAGTCCTTCGGCGAGACGCCGCTGCCCGAGGTCAGGCGGGGACTGGACGCATGTCACGCAGCCGGGTGAGATGCCTCAGTCCTTGTCGCCGACCCAGCGCTTCGGCCGGTTCATCAGGAGGAATTCGGACGCTTCGGAAGCGTTGTCCTTGATCCAGGCCGCGGCGGCGGCGGACAGGCGCTCGACGAGCTTGGCCTTGAATCGGGCGTGCTCCCCGTCCAGTTCGAGCCGCGTGATGATCACGAGCACCTTCTGGGCCGGTCCCGCGTGCCCTCCGCTCGTCCAAACCTTGGCGTCCCGTGCGAGCGGATGTGTGAAGGCTGACATAGATGATCCATCGGTTGACGATCACCGACGAATCCGTCGTAAGACTGTCATAATCAAGCACTTCACCCGATCATGACTTCAGCGGCGGCTGATTTACGGCGCGGGGCCGGCGGCGCGCCGACCCGCGGGCGCGTCACGCCCGCGGGTCGGACGGGCTCCCCGTCACCAGTTGAACTGGAGGCGCGCGACGAAGGCGTCGCTGTCGATGGTGCTGACCTTGAGGGCGCTCGGGGCCGGGTCGGCGTGGGAGTGGATGTAGTTCGCCACCACGCGCACGTTGCGGTCCGGGTACCAGTTGACGCCGGCCGTGACGTCTTCGAGCCGGCCGCCGGTGGTCAGGCCGTCCTCGAGGTCGAGCGCGCTGTAGCGGGCCGCGACCTCGAACACGCCGAAGCCGCCGCGCGAGATGCGCTGGGCGTCGTCGATCTCCACGCCCTGCAGCACCGCGAACTCCGAGCCGTAGGTGGGCGCGATGCGGTAGGGCCGGCCGTAGCCGTTGACCACCCAGGCGCCCTCCACGTAGCCGGACTGGAAGAAGCGGTCGCTCCGGTTGGCGATGGCCGCGGTCGGGGTCACGCCGCCGACGTCCGCGAAGGCGTATTCGCTGGTGATCCGGTAGTTCTTGTACTGGTACAGCGCTTCGAGCCCGAGGCGGCCCGTCTCCTGCGCGTTCCTGAGCGTGCCGGTGCTGACCAGGGTCCGCGCGAACAGCTGGTTTTCCGGACGGCTGCTGAATGCCAGATTCGTGTTGACGGGATCCTGCGACCGGTAGGAGCCCGCGATGCCGAGGTGGAGCACCTGGTCCTGGTCGAGGATGGGCGCGTAGGTGACGCGGGCCGTGCCGGCCACGCCGTTGTTCTCGATCTGCGTGTCGCCGGTGGTGGCGCTGGTGTTGACGTTGCCGCCGAACACGCCGGCCGTCACGGTCCACCTGTCGCCGTAGGTGCCGACCGCGCCGCCGAAGTTGCGCGCCGGGAACAACGCGTTGGTGAGCGAGCGCTCGGCGAAGGTGGTCGTGTTGTCGCTCCGGAGCTGGTCGAGCCCGAAGGGTTCCTTGAAGTTGCCGGCCGAGGCGATGACGTGGTTGAAGCCGCGATAGGCCACCACGGCGTCCTGGATGGGCTGCGTGGCGTTGGCGAAGTCGTACTGGAACGCCAGTTCGACCGCGTCGTAGATCGTGAGATAGCTTTCGAAATAGGCGCGGCGGATGAGGAAGTTTTCCCCGTCGACGCCGAGGATCGCCGGCCCGAGCGACTTGGGGCTGAGGCTTCCGGCGCTGGTGTCGAGCTGCAGGCGGCCGCCGATGCGGAACTTCAGCGCATTGTCGACGGTCTGCAGGGTGATGCCCTTCGTGTCTACCGAGAACGTGCCCCCTCCCGGGAGCTTGCTCGAATAGGCCGCGAGGAACGGGAGGGGCCCGTCGGAGGGCTTCTTCGCCGTGGCTTGGCCGAGGTTCTGGGGCGAGCCGTTGCCGAGGAGCTGCTTCGCGCCCGCCTTGCCCGGCGAGGCGGGAGTGCTCGATCCACCGGACCCGCCGCCTCCCGACTGCACGCTCTGCGCGAGGGCCGGCGTGGCGGACGCGAGGCCGACGGCGAGCAACGAGGCCATCGAGGCGAGATGGATGGACGTCTTCCTGGAGTCGCGGCGCATAGGTCTTTCCTCGATCGACGGTCGCGTCGATGTCGCGGGAACCTAAGCAGGGACGAAATTCACAATCCAGTCACAATTGTTGCGTCGCAGCAACACTGGCGGACGATCGCGCGGAACAGGGGGAACGGAGTCCCGATGGGCCGGACTGCGCGGCGAGACTGCCGGGCGCCCTCGGAGCCCGTTTGACGGCTGGAGCGGGTCACCGTCGAGCCGCGATGGCCGCTCTGTTTCCGGCCCTCGAACACGAAGCTACGGACCGAAAGGTCCGAGGATGCGCGGGATGGAGGAGCCCCGCACGCCCCCATCCGGGCGCCCGTCAGCCCTTGGTGCGCAGCGTCGAGCGCCCGCCGTCGACGCCGATCACCTGCCCGGTGATCCAGGCCGCGTCGGGCCCGAGCAGGAAGGCCGCGAGCCCGGCGCTGTCCTCGGCTTCGCCGAGGCGCCGCAGCGCGTGGGCTTCGGCGACGCCCTTGGCCAGGGCCTCGTTGCGGGTGAGGCCCTGGGCCAGCGGCGTGCGAGTGAGGGAGGGCGCGATGCAGTTGACCCGCACGGCCGGGGCGAGCTCGGCCGCCATGGCCAGCGCCAAGCCCTCGACGGCCCCCTTGGCCATGCTGATCGAGGCATGGGCCGCGAAGCCCTGCCGCACCGCCACGGTCGAGAACAGCACGACCGACGCGCCCGGGACCTGCTTCAGGTGCGGGGCCGCGGCCTTCAGGGCCAGGGCCGCGCCCAGCGCGTTGACGCGCCAGTCGCGCTCGAAATCGGCCTCGGTCAGCGAGCCCACCGGCTTCAGATTGATGGTGCCGACCGCGTAGACGAGGCCCGCGAGGCCGCACTCGGCCTCGGCCGCGGCCGCGACCGCCCCCGCGACCGCCGCGGGATCGGTGACGTCCGCGACGCTGGAGGGCACGCCGAGCGCGCCGGCGACCTCGGCCAGCTTGGCGGGGTCGCGCCCGACGAGGTGGGGCACGTCGCCCCGCGCCGCGAGCCGCCGCGCGATCCCCGCGCCGATGGCGCCCGCGCCGCCGAAGATGATGACCGATGCCAAGATGCCGTCCCCCGCTCCACCCCTGCGGGTGAACCTGTCGGCGGCGCGCGTG
>CAXTFP010000309.1:0-4637 GCA_964243135.1 uncultured Lichenihabitans sp. | reverse complement strand
GCGTCGCCCCCCGCGACGGCCGCTGCACCGGCCTCCGCCCCGCCGAGCGCGGATGCCGCGGCGCCGACCGCCGGCCCCGTTCCGGCCGCCGCCCCCGTGGTGGTGGCCAAGAAGAAGCGGCTCGCGCCAATCGCCCCGCCGCGCGAGACGGCGCTGTCGACCGATCCCGAGCCGACCCTCACGCCCGAAACCTTCTTCGCCACCGCCAAGGCCTCCGAGCGCTACGCCGCCATCGCGGACGCCGGCGGCTGGCCCGAGATCGCCGGCCCCGTGTCGGGTGGCTCGCCCGGCAAGAGCATCTCGACGCTGCGCCTGCGCCTCGCCATCGAGGGGGACCTCGGCAAGGCCGAGGGCGGCGACCCCAGCGACCTGTCGGCCGGCATGTTCTCGCAGAAGTGGGGTCCCGACCTGACCTCGGCGGTGAAGCGGTTCCAGCTCCGCCACGGGCTCAAGGACACCGGCGCCGTGGCGGGCGCGACGCTGAAGGCCATGAACGTGAGCGCACGCACGCGCTTCACCGAGCTCGCCTCCTCGGCCCAGCGCCTCGCCGGCCGCAACGTCTCGTTCGCGGACCGCTACGTCGTGGTCAACATCCCGTCGGCCTCCGTCGAGGCGGTCGAGGGCGGGCGCGTCGCGCACCGCTACGTGGCGGTGGTGGGTGGCCCCGACCACGCCTCGCCCGAGGTCGATGCCAAGGTGCAGGCCGTCAACCTCAACCCGACCTGGACGGTGCCGACCTCGATCATCAAGAACGAGATAATTCCGCACATGCAGAAGGACCCCGGCTATCTCAGCCGGCAGCGCATCCGCATCCTCGACGGGTCCGGCAACACGGTCAACGCGTCCTCGATCGACTGGACGTCCCAGCGCGCCACCACCTACATCCTGCGCCAGGACTCCGGCACATCGAACGCGCTCGGCAACATCCGCATCAACATGCCGAATAAATACGCGGTCTACATGCACGACACGCCGTCCAAGCGCTTCTTCGGCGGCGACTACCGTTTCCTGTCTCACGGCTGCGTGCGCGTCGAGGGCGTGTTCGATCTCGCGTCCTGGCTGCTCGAAGGCACGGGCGGCGCGCCCGGCGGCACCTGGACCAAGGACGCCATGCTGGAGCAGGTGAAGACCGGCGAGCACGAGGACATCAAGCTCACCAAGACGGTGCCCGTGGCCTGGGTCTACCTGACGGGCTGGGCCAATGCCGAAGGCGCCGTGCAGTTCCGCGACGACGTCTACGGCATCGACACGGTCGGCGCCAACGTCCAGGCCCAGGCCGACCCGATCGCCACCGAGATCAACAAGAACTGATCGGGGTGGTGCGGGCTGCCGATCTCGGCTCTGCGCCGAGATCGGCACGGCTGCAGACGGCGCGCGCTTGCGGTGACTGATGGTCTCCGTGACCCCGCTCTCCGCCTGCGCTACACCCTCCCCATGACCGATCCCGCCCCCGACGACGCCGAGCGCCGCCACAAGCTCAAGATGGCCCACCGCAAGGCCGTGCAGGACGCCGAGGTGGCGTCCAAGCCCGTGATCGAGCGGGGCCTGCTGATGGTCCACACCGGCGCCGGCAAGGGCAAGTCGACGGCGGCCTTCGGCCTCGTGCTGCGGGCGCTCGGGCACGGCTGGCCGGTCGGCGTCGTGCAGTTCATCAAGGGGGCCTGGGACACGGGCGAGCGGCGCATGCTGGAGGGCTCCGCCCTCGTGCGCTGGCATTCCATGGGCGAGGGCTTCACCTGGGAAACGCAGGACCGCGCCCGCGACGTGGCGGCCGCCGAGGCCGCCTGGGCCAAGGCCCGCGACCTCATGGCCGACCCCGCCCTGCGGCTCCTGGTGCTGGACGAGATCAACGTCGCGCTGCGCTACGACTACCTAGCGCTCGGCGAGGTCGTGGCCGACCTCAAGGCCCGGCGGGCGGGCCTCCACGTCGTGGCGACGGGGCGCAACGCCAAGCCCGAGATGATCGAGGCCGCCGACCTCGTGACAGAGTTCGGCGCCACGAAGCACCATTTCGCGGCCGGTGTCAGGGCGCAGGCCGGGATCGAGTTTTGAACGCGGAGGCGGCGCGAGGCGCCCGCGCCCTGATGGTCCAGGGCACGGGGTCGGACGTCGGCAAGTCCCTGGTCGTGGCGGGCCTCGCCCGCGCCTATGCGGCGCGCGGGCTCAGCGTCCGCCCGTTCAAGCCCCAGAACATGTCCAACAACGCCGCCGTGACGGCGGAGGGCGGCGAGATCGGCCGCGCCCAGGCGCTCCAGGCCCGGGCCGCCGGGGTGACGCCCTCCGTCCACATGAACCCGGTGCTGCTGAAGCCGCAGAGCGAGATCGGCAGCCAGGTGGTGGTGCAGGGGCGCGTCGCCGGGGTCGCCCGCGCGCGCGAATACCAGGGCTGGAAGCCGCGGCTCATGGGAGCCGTGATGGACAGCTTCGGGCGCCTGCGGGCCGAGGCCGACCTCGTGCTCGTCGAGGGCGCGGGCTCGCCGGCCGAGGTGAACCTGCGCTCCGGCGACATCGCCAACATGGGCTTCGCGCGCCGGGCCGGCGTGCCCGTGGTGCTGATCGGCGACATCGACCGGGGCGGCGTCATCGCCCAGATCGTCGGCACCCACGCGGTCATCGACCCGGACGACGCCGCCTTGGTGGCGGGCTTCCTGGTCAACAAGTTCCGCGGCGACCCCACGCTCTTCGCCGGCGGCATGGACCTCATCGCGGCCCGCACCGGATGGCCGGCTCTGGGGCTCGTGCCGCATTTCGCCGACGCTTCCCGCCTGCCGGCCGAGGACGCCGTGGCGCTCGACCGGCGCGAAGCGCCGCGCGAGGGGGCGACGGTGCGGATCTGCGTGCCGGTGCTGCCGCGCATCTCGAACTTCGACGACCTCGACCCGCTGAAGCTCGAACCCGGCGTCGACCTCGTCATGGTGCGGGCCGGCACGCCGATCCCGCCCTGCGACCTCGTCGTGCTGCCGGGCTCGAAGGCGACGATCGCCGACCTCGCGGCGCTGCGCTGCCAGGGCTGGGACATCGACATCCTGGCCCACGCCCGGCGGGGCGGGCGGGTGCTGGGGCTGTGCGGCGGTTACCAGATGCTGGGGCGGCGCATCGCCGACCCCGCAGGAGTCGAGGGCCCGCCGGGCGAGTGCCCCGGCCTCGGGTTGCTCGACGTCGAGACGGTGCTCGGCGGCGACAAGGTGCTGCGCCCCGTGGCGGGCCGCACGGCCGAGGACGGCGCGCCCTTCGCGGGCTACGAGATGCACGTGGGTGAGACGACGGGTCCCGACCGCCGCCGGCCGATGCTGCGCTTCGACGACGGCGAGGAGGACGGGGCCGCCTCGCCGGACGGGCGGGTGCGGGGCGCCTACGCGCACGGGCTCTTCGCCGACGACCGCCAGCGCTCAGCCTGGCTCCGCCGCCTCGGCTCCCCGCCCTCGCCCCTCCGCTACGAGGCCGAGATCGATGCCGTGCTCGACCGCCTCGCCGCGCATCTGGCGGAGCACATCGACCTCGACCGGCTGCTGGGCTTGGCGCGGTGACGCGAGCGCTTGCCCGCTCGGCCCGAGGCCGTAAGCTGCGGGGACGGATCGGAGGGCAGCCATGACACGAGACGACGTCGTCACCCACCTCAACGCCCTGATCGCCGGCCGCGCCCGCAGCCTTCCCGCGTCGTGGCAGATCGACGAAGGAGCGGACGGGAGCTTGGCCATCGAGGTCGATGGAGCACGTTTCGACGTCAGCGTGAGGCCGGCTGACGAGGACTCCGTCCTGGATACTTTCCTCGACCGGATGACGCCCGACGAACGGGACGCCTTCGCGCGCAGCCTCGACGAGGCCGCCGAGCAGGCGGAGCGCGAGGGTGCGGTGCCGGCCGTCGAACTGAGGCGCGACCTCGACGAGGCCAGGGCTCGCGGCTTGAAGGCGTGGAAAGCGAGAAACGGCGCGTTGGATTGAACGCGCGTGAGCGATCTCGGCAACCTCGGCCGGCGCGCCGAAAAGGATCTGATCGAAATCATCGAGCGCTCGGTCGAGCGCTACGGTCCGATCCAGGCCGACCGGCTGGAGGCCGCAATCCTGCGTCGCTGCCGCGCGATCGCGGATGGGATCGATCTCGGCCACGCCCGGCCGACTCTCAAAACCAAGCGCACCATCCGCTTCTGGAACGTGCCGCCCTTTGTCGTCGTTTATGATGCGAGGACGCGCCTCGTCATCCGAATCGTCGATGGGCGTCGTGACCTGTCCCGCGTGTTCGGCGGGCTCTGAACAGCTCGAAATTTCGACGTATCTGAAGCGTCTTTCGGCCCGACGCCGCAGTGTTTCCGGCGTCTATCGTTGACGCCGCCAACCTGGAGGATAGCGATGCGAACCGCGCGGTCTCACTCCGGCAAGATGAACCACAATGCCGTGCCAAAAAGGATCGTCGCGAACTGCACCCCGCAGGCCCAACGGTACAGCCGCAGCGCCCGGCGGATGTCGGCCGCCCCCGCATCGCGCCGTCCGTCGCCCATGAAGGCGTCGTCCACGAGCGTGTCCCCATAGACCCGCGGGCCGGCGAGCTTCAGGCCCAGCGCGCCCGAGAGGGCCGCTTCGGGCCAGCCCGCGTTGGGCGAGCGGTGGCGATGCGCATCGCGCCGGACCGCGCGCCACGC
>CAXTFP010000308.1:0-4646 GCA_964243135.1 uncultured Lichenihabitans sp. | reverse complement strand
CCAGCGCTAGACGAGGGAGGGGCGCGGGGGTCCCGTCGAGGCGGGGCCGTCGGGGTGGGGAGCCGGCGCGGGGAGGGCGCGGGGTTTGGGCAACGGCTCCTCGCCCAGCGCCGGCGCCCGCGTGGCGAGGCCCTTCGGGCTGAAGCGCCCGCCGGTGTAGCGGGCGATGTTGTCGGCCGTGGCAAGATAGGTCTTGCCGGGCGTCTGCAGCCCCGCGACCCAGCGCCACGACAGGGTGTTCGAGGCCGGATCGGCGTCGACGAGGTGGCGCAGGAAGAAGTCCGCCCCGAGCGTCCAGGGCAGCCGCAGGGTGAAGATCCAGATCGACGCGAACCACATCCGGGCGTGGTTGTGCAGGTAGCCCGCCTCGACGAGCTCGCGCGCCCAATCGTCGAAGCCGTCGATGCCCGTGCGCCCCTCCTCGGCCGCGAGAACCGCGCGGGCGAGCCCGCCGGTGCGGGGCACGGCGTCGCGTTCAGCGACGAAGCGCGTCCAGGCCGTCGGGCGCAGCTCCAGCCAGCCCTTGAAGTAGGTCCGCCACAGCACCTCGGAGACGAACTTCTCGGCCCCCTGCGGGCCGTGCCGGTCCAGCGCCGCGGCGATCACCTCGCGCTCGGTGAGGAGCCGGTAGCGCAGGTAGGGCGACAGGGCCGACACGCTCCGCTCGGCGTCCGGCCCGGCGTCGCTGTTACGGTTCTCGGCATAGGCGCGGCCGGCGCGGGGCAGGAAAGCGTCGAGGCGCCGCAGGGCCTCGGCGCGGGTGGCCACGAAGGCGGGAGCGTCGCTCATACCGAGGCCCTCGGCGGGTCGAGGCGGGCGGCCAGATGCTGCAGGCGGGGCCGGAGCCGCAGGAAGCCGCGGTAGAGCCGCTCCAGCGCCGCCAGGGCCAGCGGGTTGCGGGCCGCGAGGCCGAGGGGGCGCAGCCCGGGGATGGCGCGCCACATGGCCGCGAAGGCGGCGGCGCCGGACAGGAGGCGGCCCTCCTCCAGCGCGTGGAAGCGCCGGAGCAGGTCGGCCCGGTCGATCGGGCACTCCCCCTCTCCCGAGGCGACGTCGATGAAGCGGATCGCGCCCCGGCCGTCGAGCCGCCGCATCAGCGCGATCTCGCGCCGGCACAGCGGGCAACCGCCGTCGAACCAGACTTGAAGCTGTGTCATGCCACCGGACATAGGGCCGCCCGGCCCTATAACCATCGGTGGGGCGGCGCCTGCGGCCCCATGGGAGGACGGGCATGAGGATCGCGGTGATCGGGGCGGGGCTGGCGGGCCTGAGCTGCGCGGTGAGGCTTGCGGAGGCCGGCCACGGCGTCGTCCTCCACGACAAGGGGCGCGGGCCCGGCGGCCGCCTGTCGACGCGGCGGACCGCCACGCCGCTCGGGGACGCGCAGTTCGACCACGGCGCCCAGTATTTCACCGCCCGCGACCCCGACTTCCGCGCGGAGGTCGAGCGCTGGGCGCGGGACGGCATCGCGGCCCCCTGGCGGCCGGCCGGCGACGACGCCTGGGTCGGGGTGCCGGGGATGAGCGCGCCCGCCAGGGCCCTGGCAGCGGGCCTCGACGTCGTGTCGTCGTCGCGCGTCGAGCGGCTGGAGCGCGGCGAGGCGGGCTGGCGGTTGGTCGGCGAGGGGCTCGACGCCGGGCCCTTCGAGGTCGCCGTGGTGGCGGTGCCGGCCGAGCAGACGGGCGCGCTGGTGGCCGCGTGGGACCCGGGCTTCGCCGCGGCCGCCGACGCCACGCCCGCGGCCCCCTGCTGGACCGTGCTGGCAGCCTATCCCGCGCGCCTGCCCATCGGGGAGGACGTGCTGAAGCGACGCGGCGCGGTCGGCTGGGCGGCGCGCGACTCGTCCAAGCCGGGCCGCGCGGGCCCGGAGTCCTGGGTGGTGCAGGCCGGGCCGGACTGGTCGCGCGAGCACCTGGAGGAGACGCCCGAGGCCGTGTTGCCGCAGTTGCTCGCCGCCTTCGCCGAGGCGGCGGGCACGGCCCTGCCCGAGCCCGCCGCGGCCTCGGCGCACCGCTGGCGCTATGCCCGCTCGGGGACGCTCGGGCGGGACTGCCTGTGGAACTCCGCGCTCGGGCTCGGCGTCTGCGGCGACTGGCTGCTCGGCCCGCGGGTCGAATGCGCCTGGGTGTCCGGCTACCGGCTGGCCGAGACGGTGCTGGGAGGCTGAGCGCGGTCAGCCCTTCTTCTTGGTGATGGGTTCGGTCTGCCCCCGGGACATGAGGCTCGCGGCCGGGGCCGCCGTGGGCTTGTCCTTCTTCGGCTTCTTCTTTTCCTTGTTGCTCTTCTGCTCACCCTTGGCCATGGCGGCCTCCTATCGCGGGTCGGACCGCGTCGGCGACGCGGTGCCGATCCGGCAACATAGACCTGTCGGGCGACGCGCCGCCACGGATTTCAACCGCCGCCGGCGTCGACGCGCGGGCCCTCACTCGCCGAGGAGCCCCATGTCGACCTCGCCGAAGCTCGCCGTCAGCCTGGCCTCGTCGAAGTCCCCCGTATTGGGGTCGCCGGTGCGGCTGAACGCCAGGGCGCCCGCGTGTTTCAGCGCGGCCGCCTGGGCGCGGCGCCGGGCGCTCTCGGCGCTGGGGGCCTCGGCCGGCTCCATCGGCACGAGGTCGCCGTCCTCGCCGCGCGCGAAGGCCACCACGACGTGGTAGGTGATCGACATCGAAGGTCCCCCGTCCCGCGCGCCGGGCGTGGCCGCCGGCTCGAAGTGGCGCGGGGCCGGGCGCTGCGCAAGGCGCCCGCCTTGACGCCGAAGCGGCGCGCGGGCCATGTCGCGACCCATGTTCTTCGTCATCCCCTACCCAGTCATCGACCCCGTCCTGGTCGACGTCGGCCCCTTCCCGATCCGCTGGTACGCGCTGGCCTACGTGGCGGGGATCGTGCTCGGCTGGTTCTACATGAAGCGGCTCTGCGCGGCCGACCGGCTGTGGGGGAGCGTGCCGCACCCCACCCCCGTGTCGGTCGACGACCTCGTGGTCTACGTGGCGCTCGGCATCGTGCTCGGCGGGCGGCTCGGCTACGTGCTGTTCTACAACCTGCCCTATTTCCTGGCCCATCCGTTCGAGATCGTCGCGGCCTGGAACGGCGGCATGGCGTTCCACGGCGGGCTGATCGGCACGCTGATCGGCATCTGGCTCTTCGCGCGGCGCGTGGGCGCCTCGCCGCTGTCGGTGACGGACGGGGTCGCGGCCGTGGTGCCGATCGGCCTGTTCCTCGGCCGCGTGGCTAACTTCATCAAGCCGGAGCTGTGGGGCCGCGAGACCGACGTGCCCTGGGCCATGGTGTTCCCCGGCGCCGGCCCCGACCCGCGTCACCCGAGCCAGCTCTACGAGGCGGGGCTCGAAGGCATCGGGCTGTTCGTGCTGCTGGCGGTGGCGATCCGGCTCGGCGCCCTGCGCCGGCCCGGCCTGTCGTCGGGCCTCTTCGCCATCGGCTACGGGCTGGCGCGCATCGTGTCCGAGTTCTTCCGCCAGCCCGACGCGCAGCTCGGCTTCCTGTTCGGCGGCGCCACGATGGGGATGCTGCTGTCGCTGCCGCTGCTCGCGGTCGGCATCGCGCTCCTCGCCCATGCGGCCCGGTCGCGCCCGCGGCCCGCAGCCCTGGCGTGACCCCGTGACCCGCCTCGCCGAGGAGATCCGCGCCCTGATCCTCGACAGCGGGCCGATCGGCGTCGACCGGTATATGGCGCTGGCCCTGGGCCACCCGTTGTTCGGCTATTACGCCACGCGCGACCCCTTCGGGGCCGCCGGCGACTTCATCACGGCGCCCGAGACGAGCCAGATGTTCGGCGAGCTCGTCGGCGCCTGGATGGCGGCCGTGTGGACCGCCCTGGGCGAGCCCCCGGCCCTGCGGCTCATCGAGCTCGGCCCCGGCCGCGGCACGCTCCTGGCCGACGCGCTGCGGGTGGCGCGGCGGCTCCCGGCGTTCGGCGCGGCGCTCGACCTCCACCTCGTCGAGACAAGCCCCACCCTGCGCGAGACGCAGCGCGCGAGGCTCGCGGAGGCCGGACGCCCGGTGTCGTGGCACGCCGGCATCGAGACCGTGCCGCCCGGGCCGGCGATCGTCGTCGCCAACGAGTTCTTCGACGCCCTGCCGGTGCGCCACTACGTGCGGACGCCGGCCGGATGGCGGCAGCGCCTCGTGGGGCTCTCGGGCGATGCCCTCGCCTTCGGGCTCGCGCCCGAGCCGGACCGCGCCGTGAAGCTCGACGCCCCGGACGGCGCCGTGGTGGAGGTCGGCCTCGCGGCCCAGGGCCTCGCCGGGGCGCTGGCCGCCCGCCTCGCGCGTGACGACGGCGCGGCCCTGGTGATCGACTACGGCTACGCGGTGCCGGCCTTCGCCGAAACCCTGCAGGCCGTGCAGGGCCACCGTTACGCCGATCCCCTGCTCGACCCCGGCGAGGCGGACCTGTCGGCCCACGTCGACTTCGGCGGCCTGCGCCGCGCCGCGGAGGCGGCCGGCGCCGCCGTCCACGGCCCGGTGCCGCAGGGCGCGTTCCTGCGCGCGCTCGGCATCGAGGCTCGGGCCGCGGCGCTGAAGGCCCGCGCCTCGCCCGAACAGGCCGCCGGCGTCGACGCCGCGCTCGACGCGCTCACCGGCGCGGGCACGCCCGAGCGGCCCGGCATGGGGCAGCTCTTCAAGGC
>CAXTFP010000307.1:0-4651 GCA_964243135.1 uncultured Lichenihabitans sp. | reverse complement strand
GCCCTACGCCGGCTCGACCGCCGAGGCCGCGACGCAACCGCCGACGAGCCTCGTCGCGGACGCCCACAGGGCCGGGCTGTTCGTGCACGCCTTCACGTTCCGCAGCGAAAGCAAATACCTCGCGGCGGACTACGGCGGCGACCCGCAGAAGGAGTTCATCAAGTTCTTCGCGCTCGGACTCGACGGCGTGTTCACCGACTTCACCCCTGCCGGCGTGGCGGCGCGAGCCGCATACCTGCGCGACGCCGGCCACTGACGACCCGGCGGCAGGCCCGTACGCTCCGGGACGGGCGGAAGCTTCTCGACGTCGTCTGAACGCGTCCGGGCGCGGGCGCGGTCGCCGCCCGATCTCCAACGTCGGGCAGCCGATCGGGCGATGGCCGCGAAGGCCCCGCGTTGCCTTCATGCCCCGCTTCGGCCATGGTCGGCACCGAGAACGCGGCCCGACCATCGTCGCCCCGGAGATCCCCGTGAGCCTGCTCGACCTCGCCGCCTTCGACGCGAAACCGCTGTCCCGCGACCCGTTCGACTTCATCATCGTCGAGAACTTCATCCGGCCGGCCGCCTTCCAGGACGTGATCGGCGACTTCCCCCGCATCCCCGGGCCGGGCTCGCATCCACCGGCCGAGCTGTCCATCAAGGGCCGGTTCAAGTCCCTGATGGACGAGATGGAGGGACCCGCCTTCCGCGCCGCCGTGGAGCGCAAGTTCGACATCGACCTCACCGGCCGGCCCACCATGTACACGGTGCGCGGCTTCGTCAGCGACCGCGACGGCCACATCCACACCGACTCCAAGACCAAGATCATCACGGTCCTGCTCTACCTGAACGAGGGCTGGGAGGCGGACGGCGGGCGCCTGCGCCTGCTGCGCTCGAACGAGGGCCTGGAAGACCCGGTGGCCGAGGTGTCGCCGAACGGCGGCACCCTGCTGGTGTTCCGGCGCTCCGACAATTCGTGGCACGGGCACAAGACGTTCAACGGCCAGCGGCGCGCCGTGCAGTTGAACTGGGTGACGGGCGCGGACGTGGTGGCCAACGAGCAGCGCCGCCACGCTTTCGCGACGCGGGTGAAGAAGCTCAAGAACATGTTCCTGCCCATGGCGGGCTGAGGCCGCGTCGGCGGGCGGAACCTCTCGTTCGGCGTGGCGTTCATCCGGGGCGAAGCGTCACGAGCCTCCCACTGATGTTCGACCGCGGCGACCCGAGCGTGAGGCCAGCTCGGACCGCCCCGGCCGCGGGTCGCTCGGCGCAACGGTTCCCCGCGTCGGGTGGCAGTGCGAGTCCGCGAATGAATGTTCGGTGCGATCGGATCGGCCCCGCCATCACGGACCTGCTGGTGAGTTTCGCTTCCGTGGACCGGCATCCTGAACGTGGGGGACCGGGACGCCCCGGTGCCGGCCGGCACGACGTCCCATCGCGATCCGGAGCCGTCGCGCCGTGAGCGCTCCCCGGCCGGACGCACCGGAACCAGAAACGTTGCCGCCCGGAACCGACCCGCGTCTGCATCCCGATCGCCTGCGTTTCGCGCTCGACGTCGGACGGACCGGGATCTGGAACTGGCGTGACGAAACGCAGGATTTCAGCGGCGACCGTGGATTGCCGCCGCTGTGGGGCCTCGCCCAGAGCGAGCCGATGACGACGCGCGCCTTCACGGATTCTCTCCATCCCGACGACGTCGACCGCGTACCGGCCGAACTCCGCCGCGCCGCGTCGCCGGACGGCCCGGGCCAGTGCCAGTTGGAGTTCCGTATCCGCCGCGGCGGCGACGGCGCGGAGCGCTGGATCGCCCTGGACGGCCGGCGCTATCCCGCGGGTGCCCTTTCCGGATCGCCGTCCGCCGAACTGATCGGCGTGGCGCGGGACATCACGAACCGCAAGCAGCGCGAGACCCACATGCATCTCCTGATGCGCGAGGTCACCCATCGCTCGAAGAACCTGCTCGCCATCATCCAGGCCATGGCGCGCCAGACCGTGAAGGACAGCATCACGGCGGCCGAGTTCGAGCAGCGCTTCTCGGCGCGGCTGCGGGGCTTGGCGGCCTCGCACGACCTGCTGGCGGCGCGGGACTGGCACGGCGCCGCGGTCGGAGAACTCGTGCGCTGGCAGATCGGCCCGGCGCTCGACGCCGCGGGCGAGCGTATCGACATCGCGGGGCCGAACCTCTACCTCAACCCCGAGGCCGCCCAGAACATCGGGCTCGCGTTCAACGAACTGTCCAGCAACGCTTCGCGCTTCGGGGCCCTGTCGAACGCGGCGGGCCGGGTGGCGGTCCGCTCGTCGGTCGACGAGGCCGGCTTCGACCCGCGCCGGTTCCACATCAGCTGGACGGAGTCGGGTGGCCCGGAGGTCAGCGAGCCGCGGCGTTACGGTTTCGGTCACAAGGTCGTCGAGCGGCTGGCCGCCCGCGCGCTCGACGGGGTCGTGAGCCTCACCTTCGCGTCCTCGGGCCTGCGCTGGTCGCTGCACATCCCCGCCTCTTTCGTGATCGACGAGAAGGACGTGCCGCGCGTCAACTGAGGCTGTGGTTCGGCTTCGGCGCCGCGTCGGCGACCCACCCGGCCGTGTCGGTTCCCGCCTTTTCAGGATCATCGCGAGATTGGGGATGCTCTATCTCCCAGGTGTTCACGTCCTGAGACCGGGCGAAGGTAGAATTGGCACCAGCGGCGGCCCAGGCTGACCCTGCTCCTCCCACCTCCTCATCCTGAGCGAGGGTCCGCAGGACCCATGGAGCGGCGCGCGCCCGGCCGCGCCCGCCTCGGGCCCGACACGCGGGTGCACCCTATCGCCCGCCGGTCTCGACCTGTCGCGCTTGGGCCTGCTCGACGCGGCTGCCGGGCGGCACGCTGTCCGTCAGCCACACGTTGCCGCAGATCGTCGACCCGCGCCCGACCGTGACGGGGCCCAGCACAGTGGCCCCGGCGTGGATCGTCACGTCGTCCTCGACGGTGGGGTGACGCTGTTCCCCCGCGTCGGCGGCCACCGCCGCCCCGGGGCGGACGTCCCAGGCGCCGAGCGTCACGCCCTGGTAGAGGCGCACCCGCGCGCCGATGACCGCCGTGTCGCCGATCACGAGGCCGGTGCCGCGGTCGATGAAGAAGCTCGCGCCGATGCTGGCCGCGGGGTGGATGTCGACGCCCGTCCTCGACCGGGCGACGGCGGAGATGAGCCGCGCGGGCAAGGGCGCGCCGAGCCCGTGCAGGACGTGAGCCAGTCGATGGCAGATGACCGCCGCCATACCCGGGTAGCCGAGCAGGACCTCCGGCAGGCTCGTGGCCGCCGGGTCGCCGTCGTAGGCCGCGCGCAGGTCGGTCACGAGGGCGCCCCGCACCACCGGCAGCGACGCCGCGAAAGCCCGCACGATCGCGAGCGCTTCCCGCTCGCGCTCCTCGTCCGGCCGGTCGTCGGGGCGGGTGAAGCCGATGCTGCGCCGGACCTGCTCCTCGAGGAGCCCGAGCGCGCGATTCAACGTGCCCCGGACGAAGGTGTCGAAGCCCGCCGGCCCGGCGTTCCCGGCGCCGCGGTGGCTCGGGAACAGCGCCGAGGTCAGGTCGTCGACGATCTCGGCCAGCACCTCCAGCGATGGCGGCTGCCGGACGCGCCCCCCGTGGCGGATGTTGTGGGTGATCTCCCGCGACGACCGGAGCGACGCCACGACCACGTCGAGCTCGTAGCGGGGCGCGGCGGGATCGGGCATCTCCCCCTCATCGACGAGAAGGCGGATGGGGGTCTGCGGGACTTCGAGCATATTGGGATGCATCCGGCGGGCGCGGGTCGGTCGACCCAGGCGGCATAGCACGATCGTCTATCAGACTTATAGATGTTTCATCCAACGTTTGAGCACGGGGAGGTCGGCGAAGGGCCTATCCCGGCAGGAGGCGGTTGAGGGCCGGCGAGGAACTTTGCGGGTCGGGCAGGAAGGGCCGCAGGCGCGATGTCCCCGCATCGAGGCAGTGGCCCCGAGGGCACCATAGTGATCCTTCGGAACGGCGTCGGCTGTGTGGGGCTCCGACGCTCTACGGCCCGCGTTCGATGACAAGCACCGCTCCGGGAGTACCGGATGGAACACGCACTAATTTGGCGGGATCCCATCGTGCGTGACCGAATGTGGACGGCCGCGCGCTCCGCGTCTACATGCGAGGGCGACGACTCGACCCGTCGGAAACCTTCCCTTGGATGACAGGGTGCGCATCTTCGGGGGCGCTTCGAGGGTGCCGTCGATGTTCGTCGCGGAGGTTCACTCGCGTGCTGACGATGAAGGGAAAGTACGGGCTGAAGGCGATGGTGCACCTGGCCGGCGTCGAACCGGGCAAACCCGAACTCATCAGCGCCGTGGCCGAGGAGAACACGATCTCGAAGAAGTTCCTGGATACGATTTTGAACGAGCTGCGCGGCGCAGGCCTCGTTCGCTCGAAAAAGGGCAAGGGTGGCGGGTACATGCTGGCGAAGCCAGCCAGCAAGATCACCGTGGGCGAGATCATCCGTGTCCTGGACGGTCCGTTGGCCCCGATCGACTGCGCGAGCAGAAACTTCTATCGACGCTGCACCGATTGCACCGATCAGGAGACGTGCCCCGTCCGGCGACTGATGCTGAAGGTGCGTGACGCCATGGCGCGCATACTGGATGACCGGTCTCTGGCCGAGATGCGCGCCC
>CAXTFP010000306.1:0-4654 GCA_964243135.1 uncultured Lichenihabitans sp. | reverse complement strand
TACATAGCGTCTCGGATGGGGCCGCGAAGCTAGCGAAGATTGTCGACGACATTGAGCATCTCGCGCGCGAAGTTCGCGACGCCGTAGACCTTGGCGTCCGCCACCTCCTTGTCGGTGCGCCGGCGCATGTTCTCCATCTCGGCCATGGTGCGCAGGATGCGATCCTTCAGCGACGCGACCTCGGCCTGCAGGGCCTCCGCGGCCGGGTTCGACTCGGGCCGCGGCTCGGATGGCGCGGCGGCCTCGGCCTGAGGCGGCTCGCGGGTCGCATCCTCGGCGTCGGGTGCCGTCCCCTCGGGCGTGAAGGTGTCGGCGGGATCGGTCATCATGGGGTCTCCGAAGGGGTCGAACTCGGTGCCGATATCGGGGCCTGCGGGCCGGAAATCAAGCGTCGCGGCCGGCCCCGGCCCCTGCGGCGGGCGCTTGCGCCCGGTCGTTCCGGCGCTCGAACGTGTCGCCGAGCACGCGCCGGATCACCTCCTGGCGGGTCGGATCCGTGATCTTGGCGCCCGTCAGGTCCGACACGTAGAAGGTGTCGACCGCCTTCTCGCCGAAGGTCGCGACATGGGCCGAGGCGATGTTCAGGCTGAGGTTGGAGAGCGCCACCGTGAGGTCGTAGAGCAGCCCGGGCCGGTCGACGCCGCTGACCTGGAGCACGGTGTGCCGGCGCGAGGCCGCGTTGTCGACGATGATCTTGGGGTGGAGCGCGAAGGCGGCCCGCCCCTTGGGCGCGCCGTCCTTGGCCGCCACCATGTCGCTCAGGCGGATCTGCCCGCGCAAGGCGCGCTCGATGCCGCTGGCGACGCGGCCCGCGCGGCGCAGCTCGTCCGCGTCCTGCTCGAAGGCCCGCGACAGGCTCACCGTGTCGAGCGCCAGCCCGTCCTTGGTGGTGTAGATCTGGGCGTCGACGATGTTGGCGCCCGCGCTGGCGCAGGCGCCCGCGATGGTCGACAGGAGGCGCGGGTGGTCCGGCGCCACGATGGTCAGCTCCGTGATGGAGCGGAATTTGTCCGTGGCGACGTCGGCAGCGAAGTTCTTGCCCTCCTGCCACAGGGTGCGGATCAGCCGAGCGTCGCGGATGCGGTTCGACAGGCCGGTGCGCAGCCAATAGGGCGCGTAGTGGCGCGCGCCGTAGGCGCGGAACTCGTCGTCGGGAAACTCCGGCAGGGCCGCGCGCAACTGGTCCTGGGCGGCCAGTACGCGGGCGTTGCGGTCGAAGTCGGGGCTGTCGCCGCTGAGCAGCGTTTCGGTCTCGGTGTAGAGCGTGCGCAGGAGTTGGCCCTTCCAGCCGTTCCATACGCCGGGGCCCACCGCCCTGATGTCGCAGATCGTCAGGATCATCAGGCTCTTCAGCCGCTCCATCGTGGACGCCACGCCCGCGAAGGTTTCGATCGTGCGCCGGTCGTTGAGGTCGCGGCTCTGAGCGGTGTTGGACATGACGAGGTGGTTCTCCACCAGCCACTCGGCGAGCTCGCATTCCTCGGCCGTCAGGCCGAAGCGGGGTGCGAGCTGCCGCGCCAGCGCGGCGCCCGCGAGCGAGTGGTCCGCCTGCTTGCCCTTCGCGACGTCGTGCAGGAACACCGCGAGATAGAGGCCATTGCGCCCCGCCACCGTGGGCATGATCTCGCTGGAGAGCGGATGGAGGTCCGCGCTGCGCCCGGCGTCGATCTCGGCCAGGATGCCAACCGCGCGTAGCAGGTGCTCGTCCACCGTGTAGTGGTGGTACATGTTGAATTGCATCAGGGCCACGACGCGGCCGAACTCGGGGATGAACCGCCCGAGCACGCCGGCCTCGTTCATACGGCGCAACGCGGTCTCGGGCGCGCGGCGCGAGGTGAGCAGGTCCAGGAACAGCCGGTTGGCCTCGGCATTGGCGCGGAGGTGGCGGTCGATGCGCCGGAGCGACAGCGTCACGAGGCGCGTCGCGTCGGGGTGGATCGGCAGAGAGTAGAAGTCCGCCACCGCGAACAGGCGGATGAGGTTGACGGGGTCGCGCTCGAAGATGTCCCGCCGCGTCACCGTGATCCGGTCGAACTCCACCCGGAAGTCGTGAGTGCCCGCGATGGTGCGGGTGCGCCGCCGCAGGCCCTGCACGAGGCGGTCGAGCGCCGCGGGCTGCCGCGCTTCCCGCTCCTCGATGGCCGCGCAGACGATGGCCGTGAGGTCGCCGACGTTCTTTGCCACCAGGAAATAGTGCTTCATGAAGCGCTCGACGCCCGTCAGGCCTGAGCCCGTGCCGTAGCCGAGGCGCGACGCGATCCTGCGCTGATAGTCGAAGCTCAGCCGCTCCTCGGCGCGGCCCGACACGGCGTGGAGCTCGCAGCGCACGCGCCACAGGAACTCCTCGCAGCGGCAGAACAGCCGGAATTCCTTGGCGGTGAAAAGCCCGGCCTCGACCAGCGCCGCGCCGTTCTGCACGCGGTAGGCGTATTTGGCGATCCAGAACAGGGTGTTGAGATCGCGCAGGCCGCCCTTGCCCTCCTTCACGTTGGGTTCCACGAGGTAGCGTGACGCTCCGGTCCGCGCGATGCGCAGCTCCCGCTCGGCGAGCTTGGCGGCCACGAACTCCCGCGCCGTCCGGGCCATCACGTCCCGGTCGAAGCGCAGCTGCAGGGCGTCGAACAGCGCCGCGTCGCCGAGGATGAAGCGCGACTCCAGCAGCGCCGTGCGGATGGTCATGTCGGCCTTGGCCTGGCGCACGCATTCGTCGACCGACCGCGTCGAGTGGCCGACCTTCTGGCGCAGGTCCCACAGCACGTAGAGCATGGCCTCGACCACGCTTTCCCCCCAGGGGGTCTGCTTGAAGGGCAGCAGGAACAGGAGGTCGATGTCGGAGCCCGGTGCCAGTGTGGCGCGGCCGTAGCCCCCCACCGCTACGACGCAGAGCCGCTCCGCCGCGGAAGGACGCTCCAGTGGATGCACGTAGCGCACGACATAATCGTAGAGAGAGCGGATGACCTCGTCCTGGAGGGCGGCGAGGCGCGCCGCGCAGCGGAGGCCGCCGTGGTCGGCCTCGAAGTCGCGCAGGATGGCGGCCCGCGCGTCGCCCAGGGCCGAGCGGAACCGTTCCACCACGGCGCGCCGGAAGGCGGCGTCGTCCGGCTGCTCGGCCCGGAGCGCCGCGATGTCGGCGTCGAGCCGGAGGCGGTCGAGGGCCGATACGTCCGGCTCCGGAAAAGCCGGGGGAGTCTGCAGGGCGAGGCTCATGCGCCCCCCTCTAGCCCGGCGGCCCACTTACGCGCCAGCCTGCGTCGTCTGAGGGGGCGGCGTCGACCCCCGGGGGCAGGGCGGATCGACTTATCAACAGGCCATTCACGATAAGTGTGGAAAGAACCGTCAACCATGATGGCCGCGCAGCAGAAACACATTGGAATCAGCGGTTTGACACCTAAGCCCTGAATCAGCCCGTGAACAACCCCATTGACCTTCGGGAATCGCCCACTCCGGCGCCCGGCGGCCGCGAAGGGGAGCGGATGTCGCATGTCAACGACAGCGGGAGCTTATCCCGTTGGAATCGCGGCCGTTAGGGTCTGTGGCGGGATGCGGGCGATTTCCGGCCCCACCGGGAGCGTGCCCCCTCGCGACGCTTTCGTGACAAGACTCGGTTGCCTGCCCCGAAGCCCATGTGTAGCTTGAACTTCTCGCCGCGGCGGCGCTCACACCGCGGGTGTGACAGACTTCTCAGAATCGCGATATGGGCGTCGGTAGTCCATGGTCCCGTCCATGACTCCGCTGTTCTGTCGGCGATTCCCAAGATGCTGGAGGTGTGTCTCGGACTCCACGTCTGAGTCGATGTTTATTAGGGTTGACCGATCGAGCACTGGAGGTCCGAGGCCGGACTCCGGATGACGACTCTGAAGGTGAGAGCATGCCAGCCATCGTCATGACATCGCGGATGCCCCACCCTCGACGGGGCCGCCGACGGCTTTGACGGCCGGGGTCTCGCGGCCTGCACGCGTATCGGAGGGCCACCCGAGACGCGCGCATTTTGCGGACCAGACCCGGCACCGGGGCCCGACAGGGCCCCACGGACGACGCGATTCTTCCGGTTTGAGATGCGGCACAAGACATCCCACGCCAGAAAGAACACGACCCATCATGACAGCCCGGAACGATGCCTCATCCTTCGTGGACGACACCGCCGACCTCCGCGAGACCGTGGCGCCGCTTCAGTCCCCCCGTGGCGCGAGCCGGGGACCGGCTCCCCGCAACGAGCGATGGTCCAACGCCTGCCGGCGCCTGAGGGCCGAACTCGGCGAGGCCGTGTTCAGCGCCTGGTTCGCCCGCCTGGAGCTCGACCGCATCGAGGACGACACCGCCTACCTTTCGGTGCCGACCAACTTCCTGAAGACCTGGATTCAGTCCCACTACGTCGACAAGCTCTGCGCCACGCTGGCCGCCGAAGCCCCCGAGGTGAAGCGCTGCGTCGTCGGGCTGCGCTCCTCGACGCGCCCCTCGGTCAGGCCCCTGGCGGCTGTCGAGCCGGGCGACGCCGAGGTCGAGCCAAGGGCAGCCGCGGCCCCCGGGGCAGCGCCGGCGCGCGCCGCCGCGCAGGCCAAGTGGGAGCCCAACGCCAGGGCGTCCGGTGCCTCGGCGGCCGCGGCTCCCGACGCACTGAGCGGCTCGCCGCTCGACCGCCGGCTGACCTTCGCGA
>CAXTFP010000305.1:0-4663 GCA_964243135.1 uncultured Lichenihabitans sp. | reverse complement strand
TCGTAGCGGGGTTGCGCTCCGAGCATGGTCACGCGCACGCGCAGGCCCGGGGCGTCGGTGGCCTGCACCGGAAGGTCGAGGGTCTGCGTGGTGCTGTCGATGGTGAAGCGTTGCTCGCGCGGAGCGGCGCCACCGGTGACCTCACGCTGCGAAAGCTGCTGCCCGCGCTGTACCAGTTGGCGGCGCAGGGCGAGCTTGCCGATGCAGCGCCAGCCGAGGTGGGCGTTGATGCGCTCGATCAGCACGGGCGCGAGATGCTGCAGTTCGAGCGCGAAGGCGCCCTCGACCCGCACCACCAGCGTCGCGGGCGGGCGGGCGGCGGGCTCGGCTCCGGCGGACGCGGTCCGGCGCGGCCACTTGATCTGCACGGGCTCGGCGAAGCCCGCGACGCGCGCGCCCGCGATGTCGGCCCAGTCCGTGACGATGTCGACCTCGCCGAAGCCGAACCGGGCCAGGGCCGGGGCGATGCAGCCCTCGACCCATTCGGCCAGCGGCCGGCTCCCCCTGCCCCGTCCCGTGCCGCCCATCGCCCTCACGCTTCCCCGACGCGACCCGGCCTGATAGCCCTCGTGGGTCCCACCCTCAACAGATCTATCACCCTGCCATGCCCGCGTCCCCCGCCCTCACGGCCGACCTGCTCGCCTGGTACGACCGCCACCGGCGCGCCCTGCCCTGGCGCGCCCTCGGCGACGCGCAGCCCGACCCTTACGCCGTGTGGCTGTCCGAGGTGATGCTGCAGCAGACCACGGTGGCGGCCGTGAAGGGCTTCTACGCCCGCTTCCTCCAGCTGTGGCCGGACGTGGCGGCGCTGGCCGCCGCACCCCGCGAGGCGGTGCTGAAGGAATGGGCCGGGCTCGGCTACTACGCCCGCGCCCGCAACCTCCACGACTGCGCGCGCGCGGTGGTGGAGCGGCACGGCGGCCGGTTCCCGGCCACGGAGGCGGAGTTGCGCGCCCTACCCGGCATCGGCGACTACACGGCCGCGGCCGTGGCCTCCATCGCCTTCGGCGAGGCCGCGACCGTGGTGGACGGCAACGTCGAGCGGGTGATGACCCGGCTCCACGCCATCGAGACGCCGATCCCGGCGGCCCGGCCGGAGATCCGCCGCCTGACGGGCGCGCTGGTGCCGCGCGGACGGCCCGGCGACTTCGCCCAGGCGCTCATGGACCTCGGCGCCACGATCTGCACGCCGAAGTCGCCCGCCTGCGCGATCTGCCCGGTGTCGGGCTTCTGCGCGGCCCGCGCCGCCGGCACCCAGGCGCTCTACCCGCGGCGCCTGCCCAAGAAGGCGATCCCCCGCCGCTTCGGCGCGATGGCCGCGGTGGAGCGCGACGACGGGGCCGTGCTGGTGCGGACGCGGCCCTCGAAGGGGCTGCTCGGCGGCATGACGGAGTTCTTCGGCTCGGACTGGGGCGCGGCACCCCCCGACCCGGCGGCCTTCGCGGCGGCGAGCGGCGCGGCGTTGCGCCCGATGGGGCGCGTCGAGCACGTCTTCACGCATTTCGCCCTGACGCTCGACGTCTACAGCGGCCGATCGGTGGGCGGCGTGGCGCCGGAGGGCTGCCGCTGGGTCGGGCGCGACGCGCTGGCGCGCGAGCCGATCCCCAACGTCTTCGCCAAGGTGTGGGAGGCCGCCTCGGCCGAGGCCTCAGCCGTCGTCGCGGTCGCTCCGGACGGCCTGCGTCTCGTAGGCCTCGAATGAGCCGATCAGCAGCGTCGCCGACAGGGCGCAGACCGCGAGGCACAGGCTCGACATCCGGCCGTCGATCGCCGTGACATGGCCGAAGCCCAGAACGGCGGAGCCGACGCAGAGCGCGGCCAGGGCCAAAATCCAGCGCAGCATGGGAGGAACTCCGCGGGCCCTGCCCGTCGTCACTTTGCCTAGCCGAAACACCATCGCGACAACAGAGTTCCACGGCCGAAGCCGCTCAAGGTGCTTAATTTTTCCTTCGCGGCCCGGCTTCAAATGATCGTCACATATAGCCCGTAATAGAGGCAGAGTGCCGCTTCTTTCGGCCGCGCCGCTGATGCGCGTTTCATCATGGGCGAGGGCATCCTCGACATGCGGCGTGCGTCAGCCGTGGCGGAAGAACAGCATCTGCGCCAGGGTGAGCAGGATTTCCGTGACGATCAGCGCCACCACGGCGATCTCGAGCCCGGTGGTGCGGTCGGCCTCAATGACGTCGGTGAGGGCGCGGGCCGTCTCGACGATGACGTCGAGCTTGCGCTTCAGGGCCATGGTGCGCTCCTTCAGCTCGTATTCGTCCTCGACGCGGGCGTAGAGCCGTTCGAGGTCGGGCCGGTCCCACAGCACGTCCGGCTTCTCCTCGACGGCGACGCGGCCGGACAGCCGGTGCTGCACCAGCAGCGCCTGGCCGATCAGCCGCAGCATGGCGCGGCGCGTGCCGGGCGGCCGGCCGGTGCGGCTCAGGCCCAGCGCGAAGGGCTCGATGACGTCCAGCACCGCGTTGACCTCGCGCTCGTCGCGCCCCAGCGACACGGTCTTGGCGAGGGCGTCGGCCAGCACGAGGAGCCGCGCGGTCGACAGGTCGCGCACCTGGATGGGTCCGCCGGGCGACACCTGGTCGGCGCCCTCGGCCGACACTTCCAGCACGGCCGTCTCGTCGTCGACCCGCTCGCGCTCGCCCGACACGCGCGGCCTGATCTGGCGCAGGAAGTCGTCCTCCTCGACGGGCGACAGGCCCACCAGCACGGCCACGCCGAAGCGGTACAGCGCCACGAAGCCCGCATGGCCGACGCTGAAGGCGAGCGGGTTGACCGAGATCGTGTCGGGCCGCTCCAGGCCCGCGGCGTCGAGCCGGGCGCCGAGCGCCAGCGCCCGGGCCGTGACGCGGTGGAGGGCGGGCTTGAGGTCGGCGGGTACCAGGTCGGACATGGACCCGTGTCTATCCCATCCCGCGGCCCATCACATCTCGCGGGCGTTCAGCCGGCCAGGATGGCCCGTGCTTCGGCGGCGTCGACGTCCATGCGCTCGACCAGCGCCTCGGCGGAGTCGAACTTCTCCTCGCCGCGGATCCAGCCCACGAAGTCGACCTCGATGCCCTGCCCGTAAAGGTCGCCGGAGAAGTCGAACAGGAAGCTTTCGAGCAGCGGCGCGCCGTTGTCGAAGGTCGGCCGGCGGCCGTAGGACGCCACGCCGTCGAAGGCGCCCGCCCGCGTGCGGACCCGCACCGCGTAGATGCCGTGAGCGAGGCGGGCCGCGGGGTCGAGCCGGAGGTTGGCCGTGGGGTAGCCCAGCGTGCGGCCGAGCTTCTCGCCGTGCACCACGGTGCCGAGCACGAAGTGGTGGCGGCCGAGCAGGGTCGCGGCCCGCGCGACGTCGCCGGCTTCGAGGGCGCGGCGGATGGCGGTCGACGACACGGCCGCGAGGTCGCCCTGGGCGTCCGCCACGATCTTGTCGATGATCGCCACGGCGAAGCCGTGCCGCGCGCCCGCCCCGGCCAGGAAGGCCGGGGTGCCGGAGCGGTCGCGGCCGAAGTGGAAGTCGTAGCCCACCACGGCGGCCGCGATGCCGAGGCGCCGCACCAGCACGTCGGCCACGAAGGCTTCGGCGTCGAGCGCCGCGAAATCCGCGTCGAAGGATCGGACCACCATGCCGTCGACCGTGCCGAGCCGGCTCAGCGCCAGGGCCTTCGCGGCCGGCGGCGTCAGGCGGAAGATGGCGGGGCCGCGGCCGAAATAGTCGGACGGGTGAGGCTCGAAGGTCAGCACCGCGGTCGGGCGGCCGAGCTCGGCGGCGAGCGCATGGGCGCGGCCGATGACGGCCTGGTGTCCCCGGTGCACGCCGTCGAAGTTGCCGATCGCCACCACGGCCCCGGCGAGGCCCGCGGGGGGCGCCTCGGGGTCCTCGGCGACGATGAAGTGGGGAGGCAGCGGCGCGATCAAGCGGTGGCCCGTGACGGAAGGATGCCGGGCTTTTAGATCAACGGGGCCGAACCTCAAAGCGCGGCCGCGACCCAAGCGCCGGCCGGCGGGCCGCGCGCGTCAATGGCCGTGCTCAAGCTTAGCGAGCGCTCGATACAGTGCAGCGCGCCCGGGCGGGCCGAAGAACGGCCGCGGCGCCGGACTGAAGCGGCGGCTCGCCGCGGCAGGAACTCGCTTCTCGCCGCCGCGTTCACAAGCTCTAGAGAGTCCCCCATGCCAGCGAGCCGACGATGCCCGAGGAAACACATTTCGTGACGCGCTCGACGCGCGGCTTTGCTTCCATGGACTTGGAGAAGCGGCGGGCCATCGCGCGCAAGGGGGGAGAAAGCGTGCCCAACGAGAAGCGGAGCTTCTCGCAGAACCACGAACTCGCGTCGCAGGCGGGCCGCAAGGGGGGCCAGAGCGTCGATCCCGAGAAGCGCAGCTTCTCGCAGAACCACCGCCTCGCCGCCCAGGCCGGCCGCAAGGGAGGCCACGCCTCGCACGGCGCCGCGCGGACGACGCTGAAGCCGGCCCACTGAGCCGGATCTACTGAGTGATGGCGGCCTGCGGCCCGACCTCGGGCCCGCGGACCGCGCAGCCGTGCGGGCAGGCGTCGCAGCGCAGGCCGCGCGCGACTTCGACGGCGAAGTCCGCGCCCTCGAAGGGCGCCGCGCGCTCCGCCCAGACCCGGCACGAGCCCGGGTCGCCCGGCCCCACCCAGGCCAGGGTGCGGCCC
>CAXTFP010000304.1:0-4665 GCA_964243135.1 uncultured Lichenihabitans sp. | reverse complement strand
GGCGCCCACGTCCTCGCTGAACGCCCAGCTGGCGGGGCCGTCGAGCGTGACGCTGTTGGAGTCGTAGATCCAGCACAGGTTGTCGAGCTTCCAATGGGCGGCGAGCGACGCCGCCTCGGAGCCGATGCCCTCCATCATCTCGCCGTCCGAGCACAGGGCATAGATGTTGTAGTCGAAGAGCTGGAAGTCGGGCTTGTTGTAATGCGCGGCGAGCCACTTCTCCGACAGCGCCATGCCGACGCTCATGGCGATGCCCTGGCCGAGCGGGCCGGTGGTGGCCTCGACACCCGTGGTCATGCCGTATTCGGGGTGGCCCGGCGTGTAGGAGCCGGCCTGACGGAAGTTCTTCACGTCGTCCATCGAGACGGCCAGCCGGTTCAGCGCCTTGCCGTCGTGGTCCACGGCCTCGACCTTGGTGAGGTGGAGCATGGAGTAGAGCAGCATCGACGCGTGGCCGGCCGACAGGACGAAGCGGTCGCGGTTCGGCCAAGTCGGAGTCTTGGGGTCGTAGCGGAGGCGCTCCGTCCACAGGTCGTAGGTCGGGGCCGCCATGCCCATCGGCGCGCCGGGGTGGCCGGAATTGGCCTTCTGGATCGCATCGATCGAGAGCGTGCGGATCGTGTTGATGCACAGTTGATCGATGTCGCTCATGTGTTGCCCTCTCACCGGCCGGCGGTGCGTCACTGCTAGCTGAAGCGTGACTGTTCGTCCACGCGGCCCTGCGGCCTCGGGGCCGCGTTCCACCGCCTTCCAAACCCTCCCCCGGCTCACTTTGTTCAACCCCGCCGTCCCCCATTCGGCTCCGCATCGCGCCGCGCTTGCAACGGGGCGGGCCCGGCCGCATTGAGTCACGAGGCGAACGGGCGAGGGGACGATGCTGGCGAGGCGGTTTGCACTGGCGATCGGCCTGCTGCTGGCGGTAGTCTGCTCGCAGGTGCCGGAGTTCGTGCAGCAGTATCGCCAGCGGCTCGGCGGCGCGGTCGACGAGCTGAAGCGGATCGTCGCCCAGTTCGACGACGAGGTGCGCGCGCAGGCCATGACCCGCGAGGCCGGCATCGCGCGGCTCCGCACGAACCCGGACCCGCTCGCGCGATCCCGCGGCGGCGACCTCCAGGACGACGTCGACCGCGAAGGGCGGCTCGAAGCGCAGCAGCGCGCCCTGGCGGACGCCGGGCCGCTGAGCTTCTACTGGGCCTTCGTCGAGCGCTTCGACCCGAAGCTCGCCGGCCAGACTTACGCGATCTTTCAGCCGGCCGTGCCGGTCACGCCCTCGGGCTTCGTCGCCGGCGCGGCCGGCCTCGCGCTCGGCTACGGGGGCACCCGCACGCTGGCGGCGCCCTTCCGTCGGCGGCGCCGGGCCACCGCGCTGGCTTGACAGCGAGGCTCAGGCTTCCTCCTCGATCGGGAGCTGCGCGATCGACACCGCGCCGCCGTTGAGCCGCGCGCCGACCGCGTGGCCGAGCGCCACGGCGAGGAGGCACAGGACGACGGACAGGCCGACGTTGAGGCAGGCCCGGGTGACCGCGCCGGCCCGCAGCAGGTCCAGCGTCTGGAGGCTGAAGGACGAGAAGGTGGTGAAGCCGCCGCACAGGCCCACGAGCACGAACAGCCGGAGGTTCTCGGGGACCGGGTAGCGCCCGTGCGACAGGGTGAGCGTGCCGAAGAAGCCGATGACGAAGGAGCCGACGATGTTGATGATGACGGTGCCCCAGGGCAGCGATCGGCTGATCGGCGCCAATGCCAGCGCCAGCGCGTAGCGGCCGAAGGTGCCGATGGCGCCCCCCAGCGCGACGACGAGGCAGGTTTGCAGGTCCATGGCGGCTCCCTAAGCAGGTTTCCGTGGGCTCGCCCACGGAAACCTGCTTCTCTTTACATAGGGTTTGAGCACGCATTCGTGGGCGAGCCCACGAATGCGTGCTTAGGGCGACGCGCGACGGCATTCCACGGCCGCCCCGTCCTCGCAAGACGGGCGCCCTCGCGGGACCACCGCGGAATTGACCGGCCTCGCCCGGCTCCCTATGTCCCGGTCGTCCCCCCGCCTGTCGAGTCCCCCATGGCCGTCCGCCCCATCATCACGCTGCCAGATCACCAGCTCCGCTTGACGTCCGAGCCGGTGACGGCGGTGGACGCCGCCACCCGCACGATCCTCGACGACATGATCGAGACCATGTACGACGCGCCCGGCATCGGGCTCGCGGGCGTGCAGGTGGGCGTGCTGCGGCGGCTCGTGGTGCTGGACACGGCCCGCAAGGACGAGGCGCCCCAGCCGCTGTTCCTGGTCAACCCCGAGATCCTGTCGGCCTCCGACGACCGCATCGTCTACGAGGAGGGGTGCCTCTCGATCCCGGACTACTACGAGGACGTTGAGCGGCCCGAGCGCATCCGCCTGCGGTTCCAGGACCGCGACGGGGCGCAATGCGAGATGGAGGCCGAGGGCCTGCTCGCCATAGCGATCCAGCACGAGATCGACCACCTCAACGGCGTGCTGTTCATCGACCACATCTCGCGGCTGAAGCGCGAGCGCGTGACCAAGAGGTTCGCCAAGGCCGCGCGGCTCGCGCAGGACGAGGGCCGCTCCTTCGACCCCCGCGCCGAGCCGCGCGAGCCCCGCGGTCCCCGCAAGCCTCCGCGCCGCCCCGACGCCGCCTGAGCCGGCGCATGCGGATCGTCTTCATGGGGACGCCGGCCTTCGCGGTCCCGACCCTGAGCGAGCTCGTGGGGCAGGGGCACGAGGTGGCCGCGGTCTACACCCGCGCGCCCGCGCGGTCGGGCCGCGGCATGGGCGAGGCGCCCTCGCCGGTCCACGCCCTGGCGTCCCGCCTGGACCTGCCCGTGCATCACCCGTCGAGTCTCAAAGGCCCGGAGGCCGCGGAGGCCTTCCGCGCCCACGCGGCCGACCTCGCCGTGGTGGTGGCCTACGGCATGATCCTGCCGCAGCCGATCCTCGACGCGCCCACGGGGGGCTGCCTCAACCTCCACGCCTCGATCCTGCCGCGCTGGCGCGGCGCGGCCCCGATCCAGCGGGCCGTGATGGCGGGCGACGCCGAGGCGGGCGTCGCCGTGATGCGGATGGAGGCCGGGCTCGACACCGGGCCGGTCGGCATGGAGGAGCGCATCGCCCTCACCCCAGACATGACGGCCGGCGACCTCCACGACCGGCTGGCGCCCATCGGCGCCGACCTCATGGGCCGCGCGGTCGGCGCCGTGGCCCGCGGCACGCTTCAGTTCCGGCCGCAGCCCGAGGAGGGCGTGACCTACGCGCGCAAGATCGACAAGGCGGAGGGCCGCATCGACTGGACGCGGCCGGCCGTCGAGGTGCTGCGGCATGTGATGGGCCTGTCGCCCTTCCCGGGTGCCTCCTTCGAGGCCGACCTCGGCCACGGCGTCGAGCGCGTGAAGCTGTTGCGAGCGCGGCTAGCGGAGGGCTCGGGCAAACCGGGGACGACGCTCGACGGCGCCTTGACGGTCGCCTGCGGCGAGGGCGCGCTCGCCCCGGTGCTGGTTCAGCGCGCCGGCAAGGGGCCGCTGCCCACCGCCGAGCTGCTGCGCGGGCGGCCCGTGCCGCCGGGCACGCGGCTCGGCTGACCGACGCCGTGCCGCGCTACAGGCTGACGATCGAGTATCACGGCACGGGTTACGTCGGCTGGCAGCGGCAGGCGAACGGCCTGTCGATCCAGGAAGCGATCGAGGCGGCGGCGGCGCCGCTCGGCTGCCCGCCGGGCGGGGTGCGCGGGGCCGGCCGCACGGACGCGGGAGTCCACGCGACGGGGCAGGTGGCCCACCTCGACCTCGCCAAGCCGTATCGCCCCGACAGCGTCCGCGACGCGATCAACAGCGGGCTGAAGCCGCGGCGGATCGCGGTGCGGGCGGCGTCACTGGCCGAGGCGGACTTCGACGCCCGCCATTCCGCGGTGCGGCGGCACTACCTGTACCGCATCGTCAACCGCCGCGCGCCCTTGGCGCTGGACGCCGAGCGGGCGTGGCTGGTGAAGCCGGCGCTCGACGCCGCCGCGATGCACGAGGCCGCGCAGGGGCTGCTCGGGCTGCACGACTTCTCGACGTTCCGCGACAGCGAGTGCCAGGCGGCGAGCCCCCTGCGCACGCTCGACGGCTTCACGGTGGAGCGGGACGGCGAGCGGCTGGACGTCCGGGTCTGGGCGCGCTCGTTCCTGCACCGGCAGGTGCGCTCGATGGTGGGGTCGCTCGTCGCGGTCGGGCTCGGGCGATGGAGCGCGGGCGACCTCCGCGCCGCGCTCGACGCGCGCGACCGGGCGCGCTGCGGGCAGGTAGCGCCGGCCGATGGGCTCTACCTCACGGACGTCGAATATTGATCGCGTCCCCTCCGGGGCGCCGCCATGGACCCGTCGACCGTTTCAGGAACTCAAGCCGTCGAAGGCCGGCCGAAGCGCCGGCACCGCATTGGCGCCGTCCTCCGCCCGAAGGTCGCCGAGGCCGAACAGCGCCGACAGGTCCCGCCGGCAGGCCCTCAGGGCCGAGAAGGCAGCGCGGGCGTCGAGCCCCGTGCGGACGAGGGCCGCCAGTTGCCGCGGCTCGCGGCCGAGCGAGCGCAGCACGGCCGCGAGGTCGGTCGAGCCGTCGGGGCGCATCCCGACCAGCGCCGCGGGGGGCAGGGTGCGCTCGGCCGGGTCGGCCACGACCCGCAGC
>CAXTFP010000303.1:0-4680 GCA_964243135.1 uncultured Lichenihabitans sp. | reverse complement strand
CCTTCGTGCACCTGTTCACCTTCTTCATGGTGGTGCCGATCCTCAACTCGATGATGCGGATCGACCGGCGGCTGGTCGAGGCCGCCTACGACGCGGGCGCCACGGGCTGGCAGACGCTGTGGAACGTGGTGGTGCCGCTGTGCAAGCCCGGCATCGTCATCGGCTCGATCTTCGTCGTCACCATCGTGATGGGCGACTTCGTCACCGTCGGCGTCATGGGCGGCCAGCAGATCGCCTCGGCCGGCAAGATCATCGAGACGCGGCTCAACGCCCTGCAGTTCCCCCCCGCGGCCGCCAATGCCGTCATCCTGCTGGCCGCCACCCTGATCATCATCCGCCTGCTGACCAAGGTGGTCGACATCCGCAAGGAGCTGTGAGCCATGAGGGAGGGACGCCCGCCCGCCTTCTACGTCCTGGCGGCCTTCTTCGCGCTCTACGTGCTGTTCCTCTACGGCCCGATGATCGTGATCTTCGTCCTGTCGTTCCAGGGGCCGCAGGGCGGCATGACCTTCCCGATGAACGGCCTGTCGGCCCACTGGTTCGCCAAGCTGTGGGAGGGCGGGGGCATCGTGGACATCGGCGCCTCCTTCTGGCGCTCGCTCGAACTCGGCCTCACCGTGACGGTGCTGACGGTCGTGCTGTCGACCCTGGCCGGCCTCGCCTACCGCCGCAAGTTCAAGGGCCAGGCGGTGCTGTTCTACGTCGCCATCGCCAGCCTGATCGTGCCCTCCATCGTCACGTCGCTCGGCATCGCCCTGCTGTTCCGGCTGATCGACACGGCCGTGAAGGCAGGGCCGGACTGGATGAGCGACGGCTACACGACGCTGCTCGGCCTCTTCACCTCCGGCTTGGCCGCCCACCTCACCTGGACGCTGCCCTTCGGCCTCCTCATCATGTTCGCCACCTTCAACCGCTTCGACGGGCGGCTGGAGGAGGCGGCGCGCGACCTCGGCGCCACGCCCTGGCAGGGGTTCCGCCACGTGGTGCTGCCGCTGATCCTGCCAGCGCTGGTGGGTGTGGCGCTGTTCGGCTTCACCCTGTCCTGGGACGAGATCGCCCGCTCCAGCCAGGCGATCGGCTCCGACAACACCCTGCCGATGCAGCTCCAGGCGCTGACCACCACCGTGACGACGCCGATGATCTACGCGCTCGGCACCACCACGACCGGCGTGTCCTTCGTGGTCATCGCCCTGGCGCTGCTCGGCATCGCCCTGCTGCGCGCCCGGCAGAACCGGCACGGGTCCGACGCCGGCCGGGCGTGAGGGGGCGGAGGGTCACGTCGTGCGGGCGAAGAGCTTCTCGAACAGGCGCTCAGGGGTAATGAGTGATGACGCCATTGTCGTTCAAGGAGCAGCTCGTACGTCTGGGGCGAACCCGGCCCGTCGACCGAGTCTCCTCCGGTTCGCCCGCCGTCGTGGCCCTGCGGCCGGGTCCTCGCCTTGAGGCGATCCTGACGATCTCGGCGACGCTCGCCCTGGTGAAGCGCGGCATGAGCATGTCGCAGGCCAAGCTCACCGTCGAGGAGGCGCTCGACGCGGGCCGCTCCGTCGCTGTCCTGCCGATGCTCGAAGATCCCCGCATCCTGGCCGAGGACATCGCGGCGACCGGCATGCGGATCGCCCTGGTGGGATCGGACGAGGTCGACGTGAGGGGTGTCCGGGAACGGCTCGGGCTCACCCGCGACCAGTTCGCCATCCGCTACGGCCTCGATCCCGACGCTGTCGAGGGATGGGAGGACGGCCGCACCGCGCCGGATCGGGCGGCGCGCAGCTACCTCAAGGTCATCCGGCAGATGCCAGTCGAGGCCAGCGAGGCGCTGGAGGAGGCCCTGCACCCAGCGGACCCCTGACGCCTCACCGCCCCAGGATGTCGGCCTCGACGAGGGCGCGGAGCTCCGGCGTCACCGCCGGCCGCACCCCGAACCAGCGCTCGAAGCCCGGCACGGCCTGGTGCAGCAGCATGCCCAAGCCCCCCACCGCGCAGAGGCCGCGGGCGCGCGCGTCGCGCAGCAGCGGGGTTTCCAGCGGCGCATAGACGATGTCGGCCACCAGCGCGCCGCGCTTGAGCCCTGCTAGGTCCACCGCCAGGGGCGGCTGTCCCTGCATGCCCAGCGTGGTGGTGTTGACGAGGAGGTCGGCGGTCCGGAGCAGTCCCGGCAGTTCCTCCCACGCGTAGGCCCAGACGCCCTCGTCGTGGCCATCGGCGAGGTCGACGGCGCGCATCAGCGTGCGGTTGGCGAGGCCGACCTCGAAGCCGCGCTCCAGCAGCCCGTGGATCACGGCCCGCGCGGCCCCGCCGGCGCCGAGCACGACCGCGGAGCCGCCGTCCCGGTCCCAGCCCGGCGCCTCGTCGTCGAGGCTCGCCAGGAATCCGCCGACGTCCGTGTTGCCGGCCATCAGCCGGTCGCCCTCGAACCACAGCGTGTTGGCGGCGCCGACGGCCCGCGCTGCCCCGTCCACCGCGTCGGCGAGGTCCAGCGCCCGCCCCTTGTGCGGCACCGTGACGTTGCCGCCCGCGAAGCCGGCATCCCGCAGGCCGCGCACGAAGCCGTCGAAGTCGTCCGGGGCCACCGGGATCCGCTCGTAGGAGCCGGCGAGGCCGTGGACCTTCAGCCAGTGGCCGTGGATCAGCGGCGAACGGGAGTGGGAAACGGGCTGGCCGACGACGAAGGCGCGGGGGGCGGAACTCATGCCTCAGGCGGAGAGCACGTCCCGATAGATTTCGGCAAGCGGAATGGTGACGCCGAGCGCGGAAAGGTCGAGGACGGCGTCGAGGCCCTCGATCATCCGCTGCTTGAACCAGGCCTCGCCGGCGCGGTCGAAGACCTCGATGACGGGCTTGTCGCGCTCGACGAGGACGTAATGCTGGAGTGACGGCAATCTTTGATAGACCCGCCACTTCTCGACGCGGTCGCGCCCGACGCTGCCGTCCGACAGGACCTCGATCAGCACGGCCGGATCGTTCCACGCGGTCACGCCGGGCGGCAAGGGTCCGCATCTCACCATGACGTCGGGCAGCATGGACGAGTCCATCGAGCGTTCGCGGAGGCGAAAGGCTTCCGTGTAGACGCGGCAGGGCGAACCCACGCGCCGCAGGCGATCGTAGATATTGTAGTCGAGGTTGCGGACGATGAGATGGTGCTCCCAGCGCGCCCCGGTCATCATCTTGACCACGCGTCCGCCGATCAGCTCCCACTTATCGTCGCGAGGCTTGTCGGCCAACAGCTCCTCGAAGTCGTCGAGGTCCATATAGTCGTACTGGTCGTCCAGGCGGGTCATCGGCTTCGCCCTCCGCTCGCGCAGCCCTGTCGCTTTTTGCGCCCCGGCAGCCTATCACTCGCCTTCCCACCGTGACAGCCCGGGACCCCGCTTGCCCCCGCCTCCCCGCCGCCTCATCACGCCCGAAAAGCGCACGGACGACCAGGACGCGTCGATCCGGCCGCTGTCGCTCGTCGACTTCACGGGGCAGGAAGCGGCGCGCAAGAACCTCGGCGTGTTCATCGAGGCGGCGCGGGCGCGGGGCGAGGCGCTGGACCACGTGCTGCTCGTCGGCCCGCCGGGCCTGGGCAAGACCACGCTGGCGCAGATCGTCGCGCGCGAGCTCGGGGTCAACTTCCGCTCGACCTCGGGGCCCGTCATCGCCAAGGCGGGCGACCTCGCGGCCCAGCTCACGGGGCTGGAGGAGCGCGACGTGCTCTTCATCGACGAGATTCACCGGCTCAACCCGGCCGTCGAGGAGATCCTCTATCCCGCCATGGAGGACTTCCAGCTCGACCTCATCATCGGCCAGGGCCCGGCCGCGCGCTCAGTCAAGATCGACCTGTCGAAGTTCACCCTGGTCGGCGCCACGACACGCGCCGGCCTGCTCACCACCCCGCTGCGGGACCGGTTCGGGATCCCGATCCGGCTTCAGTTCTACACGGTGGCCGAGCTGGGGCTGATCGTGCGGCGCGGCGCCCGCGGGTTCAACATCGGCATCGCGCCCGGCGGCGCCAACGAGAGCGCCGGCCGCTCCCGCGGCACGCCGCGCATCGCCGGCCGCCTGCTGCGCCGGGTGCGCGACTTCGCCCTGGTGGACGGCGCCGACACCATCACCCGCGGGATCGCCGACGAGGCGCTGAAGCTGCTCGACGTCGACGAGATCGGTCTCGACGGCATGGACCGGCGCTACCTCGACATCATCGCCCTGTCGTTCGGCGGCGGCCCGGTCGGGGTCGAGACCATCGCGGCGGCCCTGTCGGAGCCACGCGACGCCATCGAGGACATCATCGAGCCCTACCTGATCCAGCTCGGCTTCCTGCAGCGCACGCCGCGCGGCCGGCTCCTCACCCCGCACGCCTTCCGTCACCTCGGCCTGAAGGAGCCGCGCGCGTCCGACCAGTACGGCCTCTTCAGCGCGGTCCCGGGCGATGTCCCGGTCGGCGAAGCCGACCGGGAGGCCGGGGGGTGAGCGAGCGCGTCCACCGCTTCACCCTGCGGGTCTACTACGAGGACACGGACTTCTCGGGCGTCGTCTACCATGCCAACTACCTGCGCTTCCTCGAGCGGGGGCGGACCGAGATGCTGCGCGACGTCGGGGTCGACCAGGCGGCGCTGTTCCGGGGCGAGGGGGCGCTGGCCTTCGCGGTGGCGCACCTAGAGATCGACTTCCGCCGCCCGGCCCGCATGGACGACCTACTGG
>CAXTFP010000302.1:0-4684 GCA_964243135.1 uncultured Lichenihabitans sp. | reverse complement strand
GACGAGGCCCGAACGCGCGGGATCGACCTGAGTCCAAAGCTCGTAGGTGGCGCCGAGCGAGCAATCGACGCGGTGGCGCTGCTGCACCTCGATCCTGACCGCGTTGACCCCGGGCTCGAGCAGGCTCAGGGGCAGCTCGACGTCCAGCACCTGGGGGTCGGCGCTGTCCGGCGAGGCGATCGGGGCCTCGGCCACGGCCACGTCGTTGACCCGCACCCGAAGGCGGGACGCTTCCGCCATCACGGACACGGCGTTGGCGTAGACGATGTGAAGGCGCGCCCGGCCGCGCGCTTCCGCGGCCGTGAGCACGACGGGAAGGTCGCGCGCGTCCGTCTCGCCCGACAAGCGCAGCCGGGACGCGCCGGCGCCGAAGCGGTGCAGCGCCGCGGCGCCGTCCGGGCCGCGCGGCTCGGCCCTGAGCGGCAAGGCCGCGCAGACGAGAGCCGCGGCCAGCAGGGCCGAGCGGCGGAAGAGCGGTCCGTTCATTGTCCCACCGCCTGGGCGTAGGAGGGCATGTCGTCCACGGGCGCGGGCTGCATCAGGGGAGGGCTCGCGATGGCGGTCGCCGGCTCGGCCGAGGGCAGGGGCGTGGCCGCGGGTGCCGCCTCGGGCCGTCGGCCGGCCTCGGCCAGGTGGCGCGCCAGGAAGACGGAGCCGCGCACCGGCCCCACCACCCCCCAGCGGGCGAAGGTGAGAATGCCGCCCAGGATCGACTTGTGGCCGCGCCGCCGCGCCCGGAAGGCGTCGAGCGCGTCGCTGCCGGAGTGGAGCGTGGCGGCGATCAATCGGTGGTGCTCGCCCCGCAGCGCGGGGAGGTCAAAGGCCGCGTGGCGGCCCTCGGCGCCCCCATTGGCGGAGCACAGCGACACCGGCAGAGTTTGGGCCGACCGGTCCGAGCGCCTCGGCACGTTGAGGATGCCGACCGTGCCGCGCGGCAGGTGCGATGGGATCGCCCCGGGCTCGGCCGTGATCTCGCAGCGGCGCGGCGAGATGGACGCGATGGTGACCGGCACGATCACCGTGCCGATGGCGAGTTCGGCCGCCCGGTTCAGCGATGCCGTCTCGGCCCGCCGCTCCGACACGACGCCCAGGCCCGCGCCGGCGAGCAGCAGGTTGAGAAAGTTCCACAGGCTGACCACGACCAGGAGGTCGTTGCCGTCCGGCTCGGCGAGGTAGCGGTAGGCCGCGTAGAGCTGGCTCGCGAGGATCATGCCGAAGATGGCGAAATAGGGCGCCGCGAGCTCCGACAGGAAGTCCTTCTCGAGCGTCATGCCCTTGTCGGTGACGTTGAAGGTGGGCTTGCGCGGGTTGGCGATGACGCTGATCAGGCCGCGGCTGAGGTGGATCGACTGCACGAACTCGTAGAGCTCCGACACGAGCGGCCAGCGCACGGAACCATACATGTAGTTCTGCATCATCACGTTCACGACCATGTAGACGATCGTGTAAGCGAAGAACTCATGCAGGTTGGCGACGTAGATCTGCAACGAGAACCAGATGTAGAGCAGGGGCGCGAACAGGAACGGCAGCCTGAACAGCGGAAAGAACCAGTAGCTCATGTTGCTGAGATAGCAGATGCGCTGCGTCAGGCTGAGGCCGCGCTTGAACAGTGGGTTCTTTAGTAAGAAGATCTGGAACATGCCGCGGCACCAGCGGGAGCGCTGGCCGATGAAGGACGCGAGCGTCTCGGGCTGCAGCCCGGAGATCATGGGCTTGTCGACGTAGAGGCTGTTCCAGCCGCGCGCATGGAGGTCGAGCGCCGTCTCGCAGTCCTCCGTGATGGAGATGCCCGAGAAGCCGCCGACCTCGTCGAGGGCCGAGCGGCGCAGCACGGCCGCCGAGCCGCAGAAGAAGGCGGCGTTCCACTTGTCGAGGCCGCGCTGGATCACGCCGTAGAACATCTCGTTCTCTGACGGCATGTCCTTGAATGTGTCGAGGTTCTTCTCGATCGGGTCGGGATTCGAGAAGAAGTGCGGCGTTTGGCACAGGAACAGCCGCGGGTCGCGGCGGAAGTGGCCGACCGTCTGCTCCAGGAAGTCCGGCATGGGGACGTGGTCGGCGTCGAACACGGCCACGAGCTCGCCGTCGGTGTCGGCGAGGGCGGAGTTCATGTTGCCGGCCTTGGCGTGGAGGTTGCGGGGCCGGGTGTGGTAGGTGACGCCGAGGTCGGCCGAGAGCTGCGTCAGCTCGGCCCGACGGCGCCGCGCCGCGCGGGCCTTGTCGGGGTCCTCGTCCTGGCACTTCTGGTCCGTGCCGCCGTCGTCGAGCAGGTGCACGCTGAGCTTGCCGGCGGGGTAGCGCAGGGCGGTCGCGGCCGCGAGCGTGACGGCGAGCAGGTCGCGGTCCTCGTTATAGGAGGGCACGAAGACGTCCACGGTCGGCAGGTCGTCCTCCGCGAGCCGCGGCGCGGGGGGGCGCTCCAGCGGGTCCGCCACCACGAACAGGCTGATGGCCAGCATGGCGATGCTGTAGAGTTCGGCGCCGTAGAGCGTGATGCCGCACACGAAGCTCGCCGTGTCATTGACGGGCGGCAGCGTGCTGGTGGTGCGCCAGTACAGGTAGCGGATCACGACGCCCGTGCCGAGCGCCAGGAACACCATGCGCCACACCCCGCCGAGCCGCAGCATGCGGATGACCGCCATGGCCGTGACCGTGCCGACGCCGAGCACGAACTGGGCCTGGATCCCCACCGGCTCGCACAGCAGGATCAGGAACGCCAGCCCCGTCAGAGCCCAGATCGACGTGGCTAAAGACTTCATCGTTCGACCGTCGATCCGTTCATGATGTCGCCGGGTGTAGGGCAGCATCGCTTGCGGAAAGATTGCCGGATCCCCCGATGCCGGATGATATCGGGCCTGATGGTTAACCGCCGGGCCGCGTCGGCCGAGCGATACGACATTCGATGATCTGAATGCGACGCGTGCTGATCGCGGCTTCGCTCGACTTTGACTGTTTGTGCGCCACCGGACGTTAAGAGTCGGGCGCTATGGTGCCATCACGTCGTACTGGACCGTCTCTCGGGGCGTCCAAGGCATCATGCCGCTTCGCCGTGCCGGTAGCCAATCCGGTATGTTTCGAAGACCGCCGCCCCGCCGCCCTTCCCGGGCGGCGCCGCGGCGACCGAGCCAGGATCAGGTCGCCGGCCGCGGGGCCGCGACGTCCACGACGCGAAGGTGATCCATGCCGTCCACCCCCCAGCCCTCGACGACGGACGCCGACGTCGAAGGACTCCTGGATCAGCTCGCCTCGGCCGAGCCGGTGCAGTCGAACTGCATGTTCCAGTTGGCGCTCATGCTGGCCCGCATCGCGGTCGAGCCAGGTGCCGAAGCCTACAAGGACGAGACCGCCCAAAAGATGCTCGGCCTCATCCGCGACAAGCCCAGGAGCAACGTGGTGCGCCTGTTCGGCGCCGGGGCCGTGTCGGACGGAGGGGGACAGCGCCGGTCTCTCACCAACTGACCGGCTGAAACCGTCCGGGACGTCGGGGGCGGGCGGCCGCGCGATCCTCGGCGGAACCCGGCATGCCTCGCCCGACTTGCCGTGAGCAGGCTTGCGCCACGCAAGCCTGCTCAGGTGTCTCGTGATGGCGCGACGTTTGTCCCGCAGCTCGTGTGTGACAGACTGCGAAACGTCGCTGAGGCACTCCCCCACGGCGAGGCCGACCTGTCCCGCACATCCATCATCCTCGCGGTCTGCCTCATCTTGGCGCTGCTCGCCGCGGCCGCCCACCTTGGCGGCCTCACCCGGTTCTTGAGCCTCCAGGCGGTGCTGGACGGGCGTGGCACGGTGAAGGGCTGGGTCGAGGGCCGTCCGGCGCTGGCCGCCCTCGCCTTCGTGGCGGTCTACGTCGCGGTCGCGTCGCTGGCCGTGCCGGGTGCCGTGGTGCTCAGCCTCATCAGCGGCTTCCTGTTCGGGCGCTGGCTCGGCACCTTGCTGGTGATCGTGGGCGCAACCGCGGGGGCGCTGGTCGTGTTCCTGGTGGCACGGAGCGCGCTCGGAGGGCCGCTGCGGCGGCGCGCCGGGGCCCTCGGCGACAGGATCGCCGAGGGCATGCGCGGCAACGCCGTCGAAGTGCTGCTGGCCCTGCGCCTCGTGCCGGTCGTCCCCTTCTTCCTGGTCAACCTCGCGGCCGCGCTGTTCGACGTGCCGGTGCGGACCTTCGTGCTGACCACGGCGGTCGGCATCGCGCCCGCGGCCTTCATCTACAACGGCGTCGGCCGCCAGCTCGGCACGGTGACGAGCCTCGACGGCCTGCTGTCGCGCGAAGCGCTCGCCACGCTGCTGGCGCTGGCCGGGCTGTCGCTGCTGCCCGTCGCCTACCGGGCCTGGAAGGAGCCGTCCGCCGCCGCCTCCCCGCCGAAGGACGGCACCCGTTGACGCGACGCCTGCTGCTGGTCGGGGCCGGCCACGCCCAGGTCGAGGTGTTGCGCGCCTTCGCCCGCCGCCCGATGCCCGGCGTCGCCCTCACACTGGCGTCGCGGAGCCGCTTCACCCCCTATTCGGGCATGCTGCCGGGGCTCGTGGCGGGCCTCTACGGTTTCGCGGACGCCCACGTCGACGCGGGCCGCCTCGCCGCGGCGGCGGGCGCCCGATTCGTCGAAGCCGAGGTCGTCGGGCTCGACCTCGACGCGCGGCAGGTCCGCTGCGCCGACGGCCGGACCGTCGGCTACGACGTCCTGTCGCT
>CAXTFP010000301.1:0-4698 GCA_964243135.1 uncultured Lichenihabitans sp. | reverse complement strand
GCGGGACCGCTTCGGTGCGCTGGACGACCGGCACGAGGCGCGGGCGGGGCGAGGCGTCGCGCTCCGGCCGTCCGCTGCCCCAGGCCCCGCGCCGCCGCCGCGGCTCCGGCATCTCCGCTTCCTCGCGATATCGCGCGCGGCACGGGAGGTGCCGTGCCCGGTGGTGGCGGGGCTCGGCCGTACCCGGCACCCTCGGCGCGGCCCCGCCCTCGGCCGGGCCGCAGAAGCCGAAGCAGGGCAGACCGAAGGGGCCGGACTGCTCGGCGAGGCACGGGGAAGCCGCCAGCAGCACGGATGCGGCGACGGCGAAACGGAGACGGCGCATGCGAACACCTCAACGCGCGGAGCCTACGACGGAAGCGGACGGTGCGCCAGGATGCGTCCGGCGCCGAGAGCCGTGGATAGCGCCCGGAGACCGCGCGGCGCCGGTTGCGGCGCGCGCCGACGCCCGCAAGCCTCCGCAACGATCGGGCGCATTCGGCGGGGGACGCGATGGTCGTGCGGGTTGCGACGGTCGCGTTCGAGGGCATCGAGGCCCGGCCCGTCGACGTGCAGGTGCAGATCACCAACGGGGCCGTGGTGTTCAACGTCGTCGGGCTCGGCGACAAGGCCGTGGCCGAGTCGCGCGAGCGGGTGCGCTCCGCGCTCACGGCCTCGGGCCTCGCCCTGCCGGCCAAGCGCATCACCGTCAATCTCGCGCCCGCCGACCTGCCCAAGGAGGGAAGCCACTACGACCTGCCGATCGCGCTCGGCGTCATGGCGGCCATCGGGGCGATCCCGTCCGACGCCCTCCAGGGATACACCGTGCTGGGCGAGCTGGCGCTCGACGGCTCCATCTCGGCCGTGTCGGGCGTGTTGCCCGCCGCGGTCGCGGCCAATGCGGGCGGCCACGGGCTCATCTGCCCGGCCGCCTGCGGCTCGGAGGCCGCCTGGGCGGCGCGCGATCTCGACGTCCTGGCGCCCCGCTCGCTGATCCAGCTCGCCAACCACTTCAAGGGGAGCCAGCTCCTCGGCCGGCCCGAACCCGCCGTGCGGGCCGCCGCCGGCGACCTGCCGGATCTCCGCGACGTCAAGGGCCAGGAGAGCGCCAAGCGGGCGCTGGAGATCGCCGCGGCCGGCGGCCACAACCTCCTGTTCAACGGCCCGCCCGGCTCCGGCAAGTCCATGCTGGCGGCGCGCCTGCCCTCCATCCTGCCGCCGATGACGCCGCGCGAGCTGCTCGACGTGTCGATGATCCACTCGGTCGCGGGCGCGCTGGCCGGCGGGGCCCTGACCGACCGTCGCCCCTTCCGCTCGCCCCACCACTCCGCGTCCATGCCGGCGCTGGTGGGCGGGGGCACGGGCGCGCGGCCGGGCGAGGTGTCACTCGCGCACAACGGCGTGCTGTTCCTCGACGAGTTGCCGGAGTTCGCGACGCCCGTGCTCGACTCGCTGCGCCAGCCGCTCGAGACCGGCGAGGTATCGATCGCCCGCGCCAACCACCGCGTCACCTATCCGGCGCGGTTCCAGCTCGTGGCCGCCATGAACCCCTGCCGCTGTGGCCTCGCGACCGAGCCCGGCTACGCCTGCAAGCGCCAGCCGAACGAGCGCTGCATGGCGCAATACGGGGCGCGGCTGTCCGGCCCGCTGCTCGACCGCATCGACCTTCACCTGGAAGTGCCGGCGGTGTCGGCCGCCGACCTCGTCCTGCCCCCACCCGCCGAGGGCTCGGCCGAGGTGGCGGCGCGGGTCGCCCGGGCCCGGGCCATCCAAGTCAGGCGCTACGCCGACCTCGGCCTCCCGGGCGTCACCACCAACGCGGCCGCGCCCGCCAATGCCGTCGAGGCCGTGGCGGCGGTCGACGCGGGCGGGGTGGAGTTCGTCCGCGCCATGGCCGAGCAGCTCCGCCTGTTGGCCCGCGGCTTCCACCGCGTGCTGAAGCTCGCCCGCACGCTGGCCGACCTCGACGGTGCGAAGGGCGTCGGCCGCGCGCAGTTGGCCGAGGCGCTGTCCTACCGGCCGAACGCCGACCGGAGGACGCGGGTCAACGCGTGAGCGCGCTCAGCTCCGGTCGACCTGCCCCCGCAGCCAAGCACCCGTGTCGAGACTCGTGACCCGGGCGCCGCCGACCTTGTAGGTGCCGCTCGCCCGCACGGCCGGCACGCCGTCGGCCGTGACGACCGCCTGGGCGAAGGCGAGGTTGCGGGTCACGGTGATCGTGCCGCCGACGGCTTCGACCCAGGCGCCGTCGCCGACCCCGGCGAGGTAGTCGAGGTTGAGGCTGACGGTGGGCACGATGGTGGTGGCGAGCGTCGGCGTGTCGAACAGGATCGCGAAGGCGAGGTGGACGTCGCAGAAGGCCGCCAGCACCCCGCCGTGGCAGCGCCCGCCGGGGTTGAGGTGGCGGCCCTCGACCCGGAAGCCGAGCGCCAGGGCGTCACCCGCGCGCCGCGCGTGGAACGCGATGGGGTTGAAGCCGGCGTCCCGCGCCGGCGTGACCTCCAGGGGTCGGAACCCCGGCGGCGGCCCGTGCCCCTCGGCGCTCAAAAGGCCGGCTCCGGCATCGCCATGGTGGAAGCCTTGCCGGATTTGATGGCGAGGAACAGCGAGGCCGTCTGCGGCAGCACGCGGTCGGTGAAGAAGCGCGCGCCGGCGAGCTTGGCGGCGTAGAAGCCGTCGCCGTCCCGGCCGTCCGCGATCCGGGCCGAGGCGATCTCGGCCGAGCGCGTCAGCATGTAGCTCATGGCCACGAGGCCCATCAGGCGCAGGTAGTCGGTCGCGGCGGCGCCCGCCTCCTCGGGATCCTTCAGCCCGTCCCGGGCGATCTGGCCGGTCGCGAGCTGAAGCATGCCGAAGGCCCGCTCCAGCGCCGCCACCAGCGGACCGACTTCAGCGTGGCCGCGCGACGCCTCGATGTAGTCCGCGATGGGGTGGAAGAACGGGCGCAGCAGGCGGCCCATGTGGGCCGGCATCTTGCGGCCGACGAGGTCGAGCGCCTGGATCCCGTTCGTGCCCTCGTACAGCATGGCGATGCGGGCATCGCGCACGAACTGCTCGACGCCGTGGTCGCGGATGTAGCCGTGGCCGCCGTAGACCTGCACGCCCAGGCTCGCCATCTCGTAGGCGATGTCGGTGAAGAGCGCCTTCACCACCGGCGTCATCAGGGCCGTGAAGTCCTCGGCCTCACGGCGCTCGACCGAGCTCTCGGCGTGCTTGGACCTGTCGACCGCCTGCGCCACCCACACGCCCACGGCCCGGCAGGCCTCGGCGTTGACCCGCATGGTCATCAGCATGCGGCGCACGTCCGGGTGGACGATGATCGGGTCGGCCGGCAGGTCGGGCCGCTTCGCGCCGGCGAGCGAGCGGCCCTGCAGCCGCTCCTTGGCGTAGGCGGCGGCCGACTGATAGGCCGCGGAGGCGATGCCGAGGCCCTGGATGCCGACGCCGAGCCGCTCCTCGTTCATCATGGTGAACATGGCCTGCATGCCCCGGTTGGGGGTGCCGACGAGCCAGCCCTGGGCGTCCTCGTAGGTGATCTGGCAGGTGGCCGAGGCCTTGAGGCCCATCTTGTGTTCGAGCCCGGTGCAGACCACGCCGTTGCGGGCGCCGGGCCGGCCGTCCTCCGTCGGCAGCAGCTTCGGCACCAGAAACATGCTGATGCCCTTGATGCCGGGCGGCGCGTCCGGCATGCGGGCGAGGACGAGGTGGACGATGTTCTCGGTCAGGTCGTGCTCGCCGGCCGAGATGAAGATCTTGGACCCCGAGACGCGGTAGGCGCCCTCGCCGTCCGGCACCGCCCGTGTCCGCATCAGGCCGAGGTCGGTGCCGCAATGGGCCTCGGTCAGCGCCATCACGCCCGACCACGTGCCCGCGGTGAGCTTGGGCAGGAATCGCTCCTTCAGCTCGGGCGAGCCGTGGAGCGCCAGCGCCTGGACGGCGCCGTGCGTCAGGCCGGGGTAGAGGCTGAACGACAGGTTGGCGCCGCACACCATCTCGTCCACGAGCTTGTTGACGCATTCCGGCAGGCCCTGCCCGCCGTAGGCCGGGTCTCCCGCGAGGGACGGCCAGCCGCCGGCGCGGAACACCTCGTAGGCTTCGCGGAAGCCCTTCGGCGTATGCACGACGCCATTCTCCAGCGCGCAGCCTTCGAGGTCGCCCGGCGCGTTGGTCGGCAGGATGACCTCGGTGGCGATGCGCGCCGCCGCCTCCAGCACCCCGTCCACCTCCTCCTCGGACAGATCGCCGAAGGCCGGCAACCGGGTGAGGTTGCCCAGGCCGTGGAGCTCGTGGAGGACGAAGCGCATGTCGCGCAGCGGGGCCTGGTAGACCTGCATGGGGGAGATCCTTCCTGAGGCGAACTCTCCTTCTCCCGCTGGCGGGAGAAGGTGGCCCGGCGCAGCCGGGTCGTATGAGGGGACCTGCGACCGTCGGAAGTCCCCTCATCCGTCGTCACTTCGTGCCGACACCTTCTCCCGCAAGCGGGAGAAGGAAAGAGCGCCCCGCCTTCCTCAATTCCTCAGCGGCTTGCCGGTGGTCAGCGTGTGTTCGATCCGCTCCAGCGTGGGGCCGGTGCGGATCAGCGCGAGAAAGGCGCTGCGCTCCAGCGCCAGCAGGTCGTCCTCGCCGAGGACGTCGAGCGGGTCGGCGTCGCCGCCCGACAGGACGGCGGCGAGCTCGTCAGCCACGGTGAGGTCGGGGTCGGTGGCGAGGCCCTGGGGG
>CAXTFP010000300.1:0-4699 GCA_964243135.1 uncultured Lichenihabitans sp. | reverse complement strand
AAGTAGACCTCCGGGATCGCGTCCGAGATGAGCAGGATCGCCATACCCCCCGCGGCGAGCCGGTGGATGATGGCGAAGATGCCGGCCCGGGCACCCACGTCGACGCCGACCGTGGGGGAGTCGAGGATGAGGAGCCGGGGCTCGGTGGCGAGCCACTTGGCCAGCACCACGCGCTGCTGGTTGCCGCCGCTCAGCGTCGACACCGCGTCCTCGGGCCGGCCGACCTTGATGCCGAGGTCGGCGATCCAGCCGTCCACCAGCGCGTCGCGGCGCCGCGCCGAGACGAGGCGGCCCGGGCCCAGCAGCCGGTCCAGCACGGACGCGACCGTGTTGTCGCCGATCGACTGGCGCTGCACGAGGCCGAGTTGGAGCCGGTCCTCCGACACGTAGGCGATGCCGGCCCGGATGGCGGCCCGGTTGCCCGACAGGGCGAGGAGCCGGCCGTCGAGCGTCACGGTGCCCGAGGCGGGCCGCGTCATGCCGAACAGCGATAGGGCGAGCTCGGTCCGCCCCGAGCCGAGCCGGCCCGTGAGACCCAGGATCTCGCCGCGGCGGATGGTGAGCGACACGCCCTCGTATTCGCCCGGGCGCGTCAGGTCGCGCACGTCGAGCACGACCGGAGCCTCCGCGAGGTCGCGGTCGTGCACGGCGTAGTCGAAGGTGCGGCCCGTCATCAGCTCGGTCAGGCGGGTCTGCGTCATGCCGGCCGTGGGGAAGGTGCCGACGTAGGCGCCGTCGCGCAGCACGGTGACGCGGCTGCACACGTCCAGCACCTCGGCCAGCCGGTGGCTGACGAACACGACCGCGATGCCCTGCTCCGACAGCCTGCGCACGATCACCAGCAGCGCGTCGGTCTCGGCCTGGCTCAGCGACGCCGTGGGCTCGTCCATGAAGACGAGGCGGGCCTCGGCCACGAGCGCCCGGGCGATGGCCACCACTTGGCGCTGGGCGATGGCGAGCGAGCGCACCGGCGCGCCGAGGTCGAGCGGCACGCCGAGCCGCTCGAGGATGCGCCGCGCCGCCGCCCGCATGCCGGCGTGGTCGACGAGCTTCGGGCGGGTGCCGAGGTTGCGCTCGAAGGCGATGTTCTCGGCGACCGACATTTCGGGAAACAGCGCGAGGTCCTGCCAGATGACCTGGATGCCCAGCGCCCGGGCCTTCGCCGGGTCGAGCCCCAGGATCGACTCGCCGTCGAACAGCATGGTGGCGCCCCGTTCGGGCTGTTGCACCCCGCTGACGATCTTGATGAGCGTGCTCTTGCCGCAGCCGTTCTCGCCCGCGAGGCAGAGCACCTCCCCGGGCATGACGTCGAAGCGCACGTCCTTCAGCGCCTGCACGCCGCCGAAACTCTTCGACAGGTTTTCGAGGCGGATCAGCGGGACGGCGTCGGCCGCGGCTGGGGCTGGCATGGCGTGCTCCGCCTGTGGACGGCGCGGCGGCCCCGGGGCCGCGGCGCCCGCATCGCGACGGGTCAGAGGCCCATCTTGGCGAGGTCGTCGACCGTGTCCTTGTTGAGGTTCAAGAGTTCGTCGACGATGAGGTTGTGGCCGGCCGGGTGGACCGTGCCGAGGCCCGGGATGGCCGTGCCGTCCGTCACGGGCTGGCCCTTGGCCACCATGGTGCCGAGCGTGACGAAGACTTCGCCGGCGAGCGCGGGGTTCCACATGTAGCCGCCCGTCAGCACGCCGTCGTGGACGAGCTTGCGGCCCTGGCCGGGCGAGAAGGGCCCCATGACGACGATCCTGCCGTCGAGGTGGCGCTCCGCCACCGCGCGGGCGGCGCCGATCGGGCCCTGGCTGCCGAAGGCCAGGAAGCCCTTCAGGTCGGGATGGGCCCGCATGAGGTCGAGCGCCGTGCTGCGCGACTGGTCGACGTTCTCGGCCACGCCGTAGCGGTCGCCGGCCTGCTTCATGTCGGGGGCGTTGGCCTTGATGTACGCGATGGCGGCATCCGCCCAGGCGTTGTGCAGCGGCACGGTGAGGCCGCCCACGAAGACCGCGTATTCGCCCTTGCCGCCCGTCGCCTCGACGAGGCTCTTGCCATAGGCCTCGCCGAAGCCCTTCACGGAAGCGAGTTCGAAGTCGTAGTCGGTGTTCTTCTGGTTGGGCGACTCGTGCGTGATGACCTTGATGCCGGCCGCCCGCGCCCGCTCCAGAACGGGCTCCAGCACTTCGGCGTCGTTCGGGACCACGCCGATGACGTCGACCTTCTGGGCGATCAGGTCCTCGACGGCGCGGACCTGCAGGGCGGGGTCGGCGCTGGTCGGGCCGATCATCGAGGCCTTGACGCCGAGTTCGGCGGATTTGCGCTTGATGCCGGCCTCCATGGCGTTGAACCACGGGATGCCGCCGACCTTCACCACGACGCCGATGACCGGCTTGTCGGGGGACGCGAAGGCCGGCCCCGCCACGAGGAAGGATGCCACGCCCGCGCACACGGTGCGCCTGATCAGATCCATGTCGAACCTCCCTGCCGCGACCCGGTTGCCGGGTTCGTCGTTCACCGCCCCATTCGGCGGACGTCGAATTGCTAAATCGGTTCAGCAGCCCTGTCAACGAACCGCGGGCGGGCGCACGCCCGGGCTACCGACGGCGTCGGATCGGGCGTAGTGAGGGGGCGGAACGACCGAAGAACGATCGAGGACGCGCCCGATGAGCGAAGCAGGCCCCCGGCGGCGGCGGACGTCGACGATCTACGACATCGCGGACGAGGCCAAGGCGTCGCCCTCGACCGTCAGCCTCGTCCTCAACGGCACGTGGTCGCGCTACCGCATCAAGGAGGACACCGCCCAGCGCATCCGGCAGAGCGCCGAGCGCCTCGGCTACAACGTCAACCTGAAGGCCCGCGGGCTGCGGCTGTCGCGCTCGGGCCTCGCCGGGATGATCCTGCCCCACTACCGCAATCGCTTCTTCGCCGACCTCGCGGAAGCCTTCGAGGCGGAGGCGCGGAGGCGCGACCTGTGCCCCATCGTGGTGAGCACGCAGCGCGACCCCGCCGTGGAGGCCCGGGTGACCGAAACGCTGCTGGCGCAGCGGGTCGAGTCGCTGTTCATCGCCGGGGTGCCGAACCCCGCGCCGCTCAACGCCCTGTGCCGGGCCGCGGCGGTGCCCTGCGTGAACCTCGACCTGCCGGCCGACGGCGCGCCCTCGGTGGTGTCGGACAATGCGGGGGGCGCCCGGCGGCTGACCGAGCAGCTGATCGCCGCCGTCACGGCCCGGGGCGCCTCGCCGGCCGACATCGTCTACCTCGGGGGCGTGGCGGGCGAATACGCGACCGATCACCGGGTGGCGGGGTTCCGGGCGGCGCTGGCGGCGGCGGGCCATCGGCCCGACGAGGGCGCGCTGTTCCGCTGCGGCTACCCGCCCGAGAACAGCTGCGAGGCCCTCGAACGCCACGCGGCGCTGCGGGGGAGCGTGCCGGCCGGCATCCTGGTCAACTCCATCGCGGCCTTCGAGGGTCTGGTCCAGTTCGCCGCGCGCCGGCTCCCCAGAAGCCTCGACCGCCTGATCGTGGGCTGCTTCGACTGGGATCCCTTCGCGGCCCACCTCCCCTACGACGTGGTGATGCTGCGCCAGGACGCCGAGGCCATGGTGGGGGAAGCCTTCGCGGCGCTGGCCGCCGAGCGGCAGAGCGGCGGCGGGCTGGTGATGATCGACCCCGTCTGGACCGGGACGGCGGCGGACGCAGGCTGAGGCCCGCCCGCGGCAAGAAGGCTTCGGGGGCTGGATCGCGCCGCGGCGCGCGCCATAACGTACCTACAACTCAAGAGGATAAGCCATGAACGCCATCAGAATCGCCGCCGCCCTCGGCATGCTCTGCCTGCCCCTCGCCGTCCTGTCGGCCCCGGCGAGCGCTGCCACGGCCCACAATTCTCAGGCGGGCGCCAACGGAGGCACGTCCAACGTCCAGAAGCCCCTCATGAAGAAGATGAAGATGAAGCACATGAAGAAGATGTGACCTCTTCGACATTTCAGCCGCGAAGGGCGCCCCGTGGGCGCCCTTCGCACGTCTGCAGTCGGAAGTGTCGGGCGGTCGTCTCCGCCCTCGTCACGCGGGAACGTCGCCCACCCGGATCGGCAGGGTGCGGAAGCGGTCCCCCGTGGCGTTGAACACGGCGTTGGCGATCGCGGCATTGACACCGATGATGCCGAGCTCGCCCAGACCTTTCACGCCCATCTCGTTCACGCGCTCGTCCTCGTCGGGCACGAGCAAGGCCTCGACCTGCGGCACGTCGGCCGACACCGGCACGTGGTACTCGGCGAGGTCGGCGTTGACGTAGGCGCCCGTGCGGCCGTCGACCGCCGTGGCTTCGAGCAGCGCAGAGCCGACGCCCCAGATCATGCCGCCGGTGAGCTGGCTGCGGGCCAGCCGCGGGTTGAGGATGCGGCCGGCCGCGAAGGCGCCGACGAGGCGCGACACGCGGATCTCGCCCGTGGCGGTGTGGACCCGCACCTCGGCGAACTGCGCCCCGAAGCCCCAGGCCAGCGCCGCCGGCGTGCCGAGCGCCATCAGGCCGCGGCGCATCTTCTCGGCCATGGCGGGCTTCAGCCCGTCGGGGAGGTGGTCGGACAGGACCTCGACGGCGCCGCCCGGCGCCGCGGCGGTGATCCGCGCCAGGGCGTCGCTCCGCCCGTCCGGCGCCACCAGCGAGCCCCCGGCGAGCCGCAGCACGGCGGGGTCGAACCCGGCCAGCGGCCCC
>CAXTFP010000299.1:0-4715 GCA_964243135.1 uncultured Lichenihabitans sp. | reverse complement strand
CCCCTCATCCCCGCTGTGCGGACCTTCTCCCCTCAAGGGGAGAAGGGCATCCCCCTGGCGTGCCGATATGTGTGCCAACGCTAGCCCAGAAGGGAGAACGGAGCACGACTCTCAGCCCCTCAGCGCCGCGTTCTCCGCGTCGTAGGGGCTGTCCGGGATCACCACGGCGCGGCGGCGCTCGCCCAGCACGACGATCTCCAGCTCGGTCCCGAGTTCGGCGAGATCCGGCCGCACCATGGCGAGCGCGAGGCTCCGGCCCGTGCGCCAGCCGTAGCCGCCGGAGGTCGTGCGGCCGGCGGCCTCGCCGCGGTGGAGCACCGGCTCGGAGCCGCGCGCGTCGGCGTCCGTCACGCCCTCGATCCGCAGCGTCACGGCCCGGTTGGCGAAGCCGCGGCCGCGCCACGCGACCAGCGCGTCGCGGCCGAGGAAATCGCCCTTGTCGAGGTCGACGAAGCGGTCGAGCCCCGATTCCAGCGCCGCGTACTCGATCGACAGCTCGCGCCCGATCAGCTTGTAGCTCTTCTCCAGCCGCAGGCTGTCCATGGCGCGGATGCCGAAGGGCTTGATGCCGAAGGCGGCGCCCGCCGCCATCAGCCGGTCGAAGACGTAGTTCTGCACCTCGATCGGGTGATGCAGCTCGTAGCCGAGCTCGCCCACGAAGTTGACGCGCATCGCCAGGAGACCCGCGGCCCCGACCGACAGGGGCCGAGCCGTCAGCCACGGGAAGGCAGCGCCCGACACGTCGATGTCGGCGACCTTCGCCAGCACCTCGCGGGACCGAGGCCCGGCCAGCACGAGGACGCCGTGCTGCGTCGTCACCCGGTCGAGCCGCACGCTGCCGTCGGCGGGCAGCAGCTTCTCCAGCACGTCGAAGTCGTGGCCCTCCAGGGCGCCGGCCGAGACGAGGTAGAAGCGCTCGGGGCCGACCTTGGTCAGCGTGAACTCGGCCCGCACCCCGCCCCGCGCGGTGAGCAGATATGTCAGCGTGACGCGATGGAGCGCCTTCGGCACGCGGTTCGTCAGGATGCGGTCGAGCCAGGCGGCGGCGCCGCGCCCCGACACCTCGATCTTGGCGAAGGCCGACATGTCCTGCAGGCCGACGTTCTCGTGGACGTTGCGGCACTCGGCGCCGACGAAGTCGAAGTAGTTGGACCGGCGGAAGCTCCAGCGCTCCTTGACGAGCGGGCTGTCGGCGAGCGGCGGGTGGTTCTCGTTGAGGATCACGCTCTCCTTGGCGAGGTCCTCCTCGGTGAGCGCGTAGTCGAGCGGCGCGAAGAAGTTCGGCCGCTCCCAGCCGTAGACCGAGCCGAACACGGCGCCGAGCGCCTTCATGCGGTCGTAGCAGGGCGTCTGCCGCAGCGGGCGGGCGGCGGCGCGCTCCTCGTCCGGGTAATGGGTGGAGAAGACGTTGGCGTAGGCCTCCTCGGCCTTCTCGACGAGGTAGCCCTGCGCCGCGTAGCGCCCGAAGCGGCGCGGGTCGACGCCGCCCATGTCGATGCTGGGCTCGCCCTCGACGATCCACTCGGCGAGCTGCCATCCCGCGCCGCCGGCCGCCGTGATCCCGAAGCTGTGGCCCTCGTTGAGCCAGAAGTTGCGCAGGCCGGGGGCCGGGCCGACGATGGGCGAGCCGTCCGGCGTATACGCGATGGCGCCGTTGTAGACCTTCTTGATGCCCACCTCGCCGAAGGCCGGGACGCGGGCGATGGCGGCCTCGACGTGCGGAATTAACCGCTCCAGGTCCTCCTGGAACAGCTCGTATTCGCTGTCGGCCGAGGGCCCGTGGACGTAGCAGGCCGGGGCGCCCTTCTCGTAGGGGCCGAGCAGCAGCCCGCCCGCCTCCTCGCGCATGTACCAGGACGAATCCGACTCGCGCAGCACGCCCATCTCGGGCAGGCCCTGGCGCTTGCGCTCCAGGATAGCGGGATGCGGCTCGGTGACGATGTATTGATGCTCGACCGGGATGACCGGCACGCTGAGCCCCACCATGCGGCCGGTGAGCCGCGCGAAGTTGCCAGAGGCCGAGACGACGTGCTCGCAGGTGATGTCGCCCCGATCGGTCTTCACCAGCCACTCGCCGCCCGACGTGCGCTCGATCGCCGTGACCGTCGTGTTGCGGTTGATCTCGCCCCCGCCGTCGCGCGCGCCGCGGGCCAGCGCCTGGGTGAGGTCGGCGGGCTGGATGTAGCCGTCCTGCGGGTGGCGGATGGCGCCGAGCAGCCCCTCCGTCTCGACGAGCGGCCAAAGCTCCTTCAGCTGCTCGGGCGTCAGCACCTCGACCTCGATCCCGCCGATCGTGCGGGAGATGCCGGTATAGTAGCTGTATTCGTCGAGGCGGTCGCGCGTGAGCGCCAGGCGGATGTTCGACACCGGCCGGATGCCGACGTCCATGCCGGTCTCGGCCCCGAGCCGCTTGTAGAGGGCCACCGAATATTTGTGGATCTGCCCGACCGAATAGCTGACGTTGAAGAGCGGCAGCAGGCCGGCGGCGTGCCAGGTCGAGCCCGAGGTGAGCTCCTTGCGCTCGACGAGCACGCAGTCGCTCCAGCCCTTCTTGGCGAGGTGGTAGAGCGTCGACACGCCGACGACCCCGCCCCCGATCACCACCACGCGCGCGTGCGTCCTCATGATGCCCACCGTACCCGTATGCCGCGATCCCGGACCTTGGGCGGTCGCCGGCGGGGCGTCTGCCCATCGCGCGACGGAGCCTGTCGCGGAAACGAAGGTGCGCTTGCGCGGTGTCGGCCCCGTCGCTACGCCTCGCCCCGTGTCATCGTCGCGCAGAGTTCTGCCGCTGCTCGCCCTCGCGGCCTGCCTCGGTGCCACGAATCCGGCGGCGGCCATCGTCGGCTCCTCCCGCGACAGCGACCTCGCCGACCGCCTGGTGATGGTGTTGCAGCGCCGCGGGCCGGCGGCGGGGTTCTGCACCGGGATCGTGATCGGCCCCAGGGCGGTGCTGACGGCCGCCCACTGCGTGCCGCCCGGCGCCGATCTGCGCATCCATTACAGGGATGGAAGCGGCGCCCCGGTGCTGCTGGAGACGGCGGGCGTCGTGCGCCACCCCGGCTACCGGGCCGACGCCGTCGCCCGGCGCAAGCGCTCGGTCGACCTCGCGGTCGTCACCCTGCCGGCACCCCTGCCCGACCGGTTCCGCCCCGCCGCCCTGTCGGCGACGGCCGTCGCTGCGCCGGGCGAGCGGTTCAGGATCGCGGGGTTCGGCGTGGCGCGCGAGGGCGAGGCCGCGAGTTCGGGCCAGTTGCGGGAAGCGGAACTCGCGGCCCGGGCGCCCCTTTCGGCCGTCCTGCTCTGGATCGAGGATCCGAGCCATCGCGGCGCTGGCGCCTGCACGGGGGACTCCGGCGGTCCCGTGCTCGACATCAGGGGCGATGTGGTCGCCCTCACGCTGTGGTCGGCGGGCGCCGCCGGCAAACAATGTGGTGCCCTCACCCAGGCGCTGTGGCTCGCGCCCTATAGGGACTGGATCGCGGGCGCGGCGGCGCCGTAGTCCGAGCGCTACGCGCGCCGCGGATCTCGTTGGCGCTTCGCCTTCTTGGGCCAGCGGTGGGGCCACGCGACGATGTGCTCGGGCAGGTCGTCGACCGGCACGTCATCCTCGGAGGCTGCGACCTTGCCCCGCACCGACACCCCCGCCTCGTGCACCGTGTTGCGGCTGCCGGACACGAGGTGGTGCCACCAGGGCAGATCCTGCCCGTCCGCGACGAGGCGGTAGGCGCAGGTCGGCGGCAGCCAGCCGATCTCGTCCAGGGCCTCGGGCGTCAGCTTGATGCAGTCCGGCACCCGCGATTGGCGCTGGGGATAATTGCCGCAGCGGCATGCACCGGCGTCGTATAAAGTGCAGGTTACGTCCGTATACAGGACCTGGGCCGTGTCCTCGTCCTCCAGCTTGACGAGGCAGCAGCGGCCGCACCCGTCGCACAGGCTCTCCCATTCAGACGGGGTTAAGGACGACAGGGGTCTACGCCAGAAGGGGTCGGTCATCGCGCTCGCTTCGGGACGGATCGGGACCGGCGAAGACGGCACTGACGTGCGGATCCGGCGTCCCTGAACCGGAGTTGCCCCTCGCCGACCGCCCCGTCAAGGGCGCCGGCTGCGGCCGAAGGGCGAGGCAGGCCCCGTCGGGCCGGGAGCGGGTGCGTGGTGCGAGGCGTCGGAGGGGCCGGGTTCGTGGCGGGATTTCGGCGGGCCATGCTGGCGTTCGACGCCTGGTTCGACACCTTCGTGTTCGAGCGCGGGCGCGTCGCCGCGGCGGCCTATCACGACTTCTCCGTGTTCATGGAGCGGTTCGGGGTTTCAGGCTGGAAGCGCGTGGCCGTGGAGCTCTGCTGCGAGGGGCTGACGCTCGGCCTCGGGGGCGCGATCCTCGCCGTGGCGCTGGCGATCCCGGCGTTTCACGAGACCTCCGAGGACTGGCTGAAGAAGCAGGATCTCGCCGTCACCTTCCTCGACCGAACTGGCGCCGACGTCGGCCGGCGCGGCATCCTGCACGACGACGGCGTGCCGATCGACGCCATGCCACCCTACCTCATCCAGGCCGTGCTGGCGACGGAAGACCGCCGCTTCTTCGATCATCACGGCATCGACCCCATCGGCACGGCGCGGGCCCTCACGGTCAATGCCAATTCGTCGGGGGTGGTGCAGGGCGGCTCGACACTGACCCAGCAGCTCGCCAAGAACCTGTTCCTGTCGAACGAGCGCAC
>CAXTFP010000298.1:0-4727 GCA_964243135.1 uncultured Lichenihabitans sp. | reverse complement strand
GGATCATGCTGTCTTTTCAAGGCGGGCCCGCCCGGCATCGGGACGGGACCCCCGCATCGAGGGAGGGCCGGGCATGTCGACGCTTTCGTTGATCCTGTCGCAGAAGGGCCGCGACGTCGTCACCGCCGCGCCCCACCGCACGGTGCGGGAAGTCGCGCAGGTGCTGCACGACAAGGGGATCGGCGCCGTCGTGGTGACGGGCGCCGACGGCATCGTGCTCGGCATCTTCTCCGAGCGCGACGTCGTCAAGGTGCTGGCCGCGGGCGACGCGGCGCTCGACGATTCCGTGTCCAAGCACATGACGTCCCGCGTCGTCACAGCCACCGAGGAGACGGGCGTGCTCCAGCTCATGGCGCGCATGACGGACGGTCGCTTCCGCCACATCCCGGTCGTCGAACACGGGCGCCTGAAGGGCCTCGTGTCGATCGGCGACCTCGTGAAATACCGCATCGCCGAGATCGAGACCGAGCGTCAGGCGATGCTGGACTATATCGGGACGGCGTGAGCGCGGGGGCTCACACGCCATCCGAGCAGTCACCGCCCTTCCCCGCTCCTCCCCGCGCATGCGGGGACGAGCGGCCGAGAGGGCGATCGGAGCCAATCAGCCGGAGAGAAATCAAACCTCGTCGAGCTTGGACAGGGTGCCGTCGCGCTCGACGCGGCGGTAGAAGCAGCTCGGGCGACCGGTGTGGCAGGCCCCGCCGTCGCCGCCGACTGCGACGCGCGCCACCAGCGCGTCCTGGTCGCAGTCGACCCGAAGCTCGATCAGGCTCTGCACCTGCCCCGACGTGTTGCCCTTCCGCCACAGAGCCCCGCGCGAGCGGGACCAATAGTGCACGGTGCCGGTCTCCAGCGTGAGGCGCAGGGCTTCGGCGTTCATGTGCGCCACCATCAGCACGCGGCCGTCCTCCCCGACCGTGACGCAGGTGACGAGGCCGGCGGCGTCGAAGCGCGGGGTGAAGCGGGCGGTCTCCTCGACCGTGTCGCGGCCGGCCGATCTCCTGTCCGTCGTCATCGCCCCTCCGGTCTCGCGGGCTTCGGCCGCGGCGCCTATATAGTGTCGATCAGAGGCGCCGTCCGCGACATCCCATGCTCAGCGACATCTACAACGACCGCATCCTCGCACTCGCCGGCAACCTGCCCCGCATCGGCCGGCTCGCCGCCCCGCACGGCAGCGCTACGGCCCATTCCAAGCTCTGCGGCTCGACCGTGACGGTGGATGTCGCGATCGGCAACGACGGAAGGGTGGCGGACTTCCCCAACGACGTGACGGCATGCGCGCTGGGCCAAGCCTCCTCCTCCATCATGGCGCGCCACGTCGTGGGGTCGGGAGCCGGCGAGCTACGCGCGCTGCGCGACGCGATGCGGGCCATGCTGAAGGCCGGCGGGGCGGCGCCGGACGGGCGCTGGGCGGACTGCGCCGTGCTGGAGCCCGTGCGGGACTACAAGGCGCGCCATGCCTCGACGCTGCTGACCTTCGACGCCGTGGTCGAGGCCGTGGAGAGGGCCGAGCGGGCGCGGGCGCCCGCCGCGGCCTCCGGCTGAGGCCGCGCGCGTGGCCGGGATCACCGCCCCGCGCCGCGCCGCCATCCTGCTGATCCGCGCCTACCAGCTCACCTTCTCGGCGCTGCTCGGCCGGCAGTGCCGCTACCTGCCGACCTGCTCGGACTACGCGACCGAGGCCGTGCGGCGGCACGGCGTATGGCCCGGGGCCTGGATGGCCGGCGCCCGGCTGTGCCGCTGCCACCCCTGGGGCGCCTGGGGCTTCGACCCCGTGCCGCGTCGCTGCGACCCCGTCGACCCCCTCCGCCCATGGCGTTATGGGCGCTGGCGCATGCCGGCCGTGACCGACCTGTCGCCGGACGGGGGCGATCAGGAGCGCGCCAGCAGTTCCGCGGCCAAGCCATAGATCCGCTGCCGCGCGTCGGCCGGCAGCGCGTGCAGCACGTCGAGGTAGATCCGGCCGACGTCGCAGAGCCGCGCGTCGGGCAGGGGCGGGTCCGGCGTGATGCCGTCGATCAGCAGGCCCACCTCGGCCGGCGACAGGCCGCGCGCCGAGAGGCCGGACGACAGGGCGTCGAGGTCGGCCTGCGTCGGCGCTGAACGCTCCGGCGGGTGGGCGCGGCCGTCCGCGATGGCGTCGAGCGTGCGGTCCGCCAGCGTGGCGACGAGGCCGCGGTGGGCGGCCGTGAAGTCCGCGATGGAAGGGTCCGTCATCCCGTAGAGGAAGTCCACGCATTGCCGCGCGTTCAGCGGCGCCAGCCCGTCCAGCATGGCCGAACGGGCGTCGAAGAAGCGGTCCAGCGCGGCCGATCCCGCCTGGGCCGCCAAGATGCCCTGCGACTGTTCGAGGTCGCGCATCGCGTCCCAGATGGCCGCGTTGGCGCCGGACGGACGCCCGGCGGTGCCGAGCTGGCCCAGCAGCGTGTCGTAGTCGTGCGGGAAGTCGGCCTTCAGCCGAGCGTAGAAGCTGGCGAACTCCGGGACCTCGGCGATGCGGTCCTCGGGCGTCGCCACGGGCTGCGGCAGGTCCGGCACGGCCGGGGCGGGCGAGCGCATCGCCTCCTCCAGGGCCGCGATGGGCCGCGGCTCTTCCCGCACCGCCTCGACGCGCCCCGCCGCCGCGCGCCACCCCAGGAGACCGAGGATCGCGATGGCGAGGGCGACGAAGACGAGGCGCAGCGTTTTCATGCGGTTGGGAGCCGGACGGTTGCCTCGACCTTAACCGAAGGCGGCCCCGGCGCAAGACCGGCGCGGCGGCGGTCATCCGGGGCGTGAACGCCGAGGATCGCGGGGAGCACGGGGCATCCCGACGGCCTCGTTCCGAAGGACTCGCGGGCTTCCCGGACGCCTCCACGAGCGGCGGTGGCGCCACGCGGGCCGCGCGGCGCCCAAGAAAAGATCGATCGGCGATATCTTTGGGCAATCCTTGCTGATGATTGCCACTTCCGACGCCATATCGGGAGGTATAGGGTCGGTGAGGGTGCATCCGCATCCCCGACCCGCGGGGGACAAAGCCATGCTGGGACTCGCCGGATCCTCCTACGCGCTGTTCGCGCTCGTCTGGAGCCTGATGTGCGTGGTGTCGGGCGCCCTCGTCACCGACGCGCTGCTGCGCGACACCCGAGCGGCCGACGAGTTCCGCCGGGAAGGCTGAGCGCCGTTTCCCGCCGGATTGCACCCGCCCGGCCTTTGCTGTAGCGCCTCATCTCCCCCGGGCGAGGGCCCATTCCGGCCCGGGGAGCCGCTTACGCCGACCTGTTTCGGCGACTGAGCCATAAGGAGCACGGCCTTGATCGAACTCACGTTTCCCGACGGCGCCAAGCGCCCCTACCCGGCCGGCACGACCGGCCTCGACGTCGCCAGATCCATCTCGCCCTCGCTCGCCAAGCGCACGGTCGCGCTCGCCCGCGACGGCGTGGTGGTGGACCTCGCCGACCCGATCGAGGCCGACGCAGGGATCGAGTTCCTGACCCGCGACGACCCTCGCGCCCTGACCCTGATCCGCCACGACGCGGCCCACGTACTGGCCGAGGCCGTGCAGGGCCTCTACCCCGGCACGCAGGTGACGATCGGGCCGGTGATCGAGGACGGCTTCTACTACGACTTCCTGCCCGAGACGCCCTTCACGCCGGACGACTTCGCGGCGATCGAGAAGCGCATGCGCGAGATCGTGGCGCGCGACCGGCCCTTCACCAAGGAGGTGTGGAGCCGCGACCGGGCGAGGAGCCACTTCGAGGCCAAGGGCGAGCGCTTCAAGCTCGAGCTGATCGACGCCATCCCGGCCGACCAGGATCTGAAGGTCTACGGCCAGGGCGACTGGCTCGACCTGTGCCGCGGCCCCCACATGACCTCGACCGGCAAAGTCGGCACGGCCTTCAAGCTGATGAAGGTGGCGGGCGCCTATTGGCGCGGCGATTCCGCCAACCCCATGCTGTCGCGCATCTACGGCACGGCCTTCGCCAAGCCCGAGGACCTCGACGCCCACCTCAAGCGCCTGGAGGAGGCCGCCCGGCGCGACCACCGCCGCCTGGGCCGCGAGATGGACCTGTTCCACTTCCAGGAGGAGGGGCCGGGCACGATCTTCTGGCATCCCAAGGGCTGGAACCTGTTCCAGACGCTGATCGGCTACATGCGCCGCCGGCAGGAGGGGGCCGACTACATCGAGGTCAACACGCCGATGATCCTCGACCGCTCGCTGTGGGAAACGTCCGGCCACTGGCAGACCTACCGCGAGAACATGTTCGTCACGACGACCGAGGACGAGCGCGTCTTCGCCCTGAAGCCGATGAACTGTCCCGGCCACGTGCAGATCTTCAAGAACGGGCTGAAGAGCTACCGCGACCTGCCGCTGAAGATCGCCGAGTTCGGCACCGTGCATCGCTACGAGCCCTCGGGCGCGCTGCACGGGGTGATGCGGGTGCGGGCCTTCACCCAGGACGACGCCCACATCTTCTGCACCGAAGACCAGATCATGGCCGAGTGCCTGAAGGTCAACGACCTCATCCTGTCGATCTATGCCGACTTCGGCTTCGACGACGTGTCGATCAAGCTGTCGACGCGGCCCGAGAAGCGCGTCGGCTCCGACGAGGTGTGGGACAAGGCCGAGGAGGCGCTCGGGCGCGTCATCGAGAACGTGGCGGCCCGCGGCATCCCCACCTCGGTCAACCCCGGCGAGGGCGCCTTCTACGGGCCGAAGTTCGAATACGTGCTGCGCGACGCCATCG
>CAXTFP010000297.1:0-4728 GCA_964243135.1 uncultured Lichenihabitans sp. | reverse complement strand
TCGGTGCCGATCGCCGACACGCTCGGCGCGCTGGGGCGGCTCGTCGAGGAGGGCAAGATCCGCCACGCCGGCCTCAGCAACGAGACGCCCTGGGGCGTGATGCGCTTTCTCGCGCTCGCCGAGGCGGGCCGGGGGCCGCGCATGGCCTCGATCCAGAACAGCTACAACCTCGTCAACCGCACCTACGAGATCGGCTTGGCCGAGATCGGCCTGCGCGAGGACGTGGGCCTGCTGGCCTATTCGCCCCTCGGCCAGGGCTACCTCACGGGCAAGTACCAGAACGGCGCGCGGCCGGCCGGGGCCCGGTCCACCCTGTTCAACCGCGGCCAGCGCTACGAGAAGCCGGGCGTCGAGGTGGCGATCCAGGCCTATCTCGACCTCGCCCGCGAGGCGGGCGTCGACCCGGTCGGGATGGCGCTCAACTTCGTGACCACCCGGCGCTTCGTGACCTCGAACATCATCGGCGCCACGACGATCGCGCAGTTGGAGACGGCCCTGGCTTCGACCGAGGTGGCCATCACGCCCGACCTCGAGGACCGCATCGACGCCATCCACCAGGTGCACCAGAACCCGGCGCCCTGACGGGGCGGCCTTGCCGGGGGCGGCCGGGCGGGGCAGATTCCCGCCGGAGGGACACGACATGGCACCGCGCTACGAGGCTCGCCGGGAGGAGGACGGCAGTGGGACCGTCTACGACGGCTCGACCGACCTGCCGGCCGTGGTCAACGACATCCCGCAGCTCGGCCATTCCGAGGAGGACGCCCGCGCCGTGGCGCGCGAGCTCGACGAGCTGATGGGCGAAGACGACGACGAGACCTGACGAGAGGCGATGCTCGCGTCAGGTCCTCACCGCTCCCGCATCGCCGTGGTGGCGACCTGGAGGATGGGGGAGAACAGGAAGCTCAGGATGCGGCGGGTGCCGGTCTTGATCTCCACCGTCACGGCCATGCCGGGCACGAGCGGCACGTCCGTCCCCTCGGACGGCATCGTCGCGCGCTCCATGGCCAGCGTCACGGGGAAGACGAGGTTCTGGAAGCGCTGGGCGCCGCCGAACATGCTGTCCTTGGCGGCCGCCGCGGGGTTCTGCTCGCGCTGGTCGGCGTCCGGCTGGGGGATGGCGTCGTGGGCGACGCGGACCACCGCACCGTCGATGGTGCCGTAGTCCGTGAAGGGGAAGGACTCGACCTTGATGATCGCCTTCTGGTCCTTGCGCACGAAGCCCACGTCGCCGTTGGGCAGGTAGCACTCGATTTCCAGCGCGGCGTCGAGCGGCACGATCTGCATCACCTGCTCGCCCACCGTCACGACCTGGCCGACCGAGGTGATGATCGAGCCCGACACCGTGCCGTCGATGGGGCTGCGCAGCGTCATGTCGGCGGTCTTAATCCGCGCCTTATTGAGCTTCTCGGTGTTCCCGTCGATCGCCCGCTCGGCGTCGGCGAGCTTCTGGGCGTTCTCGGCCGAGAAGGACGCGTAGCTCTTCTCGATGTCGCGCGCGAGGCGGTCGAGGCTCGCGTCGATCTCACCGATCTGCCCCCGCTCGGACGCCAGGGTGGCGGCCTGGGTCTGCAGCAGTTCGAGGGCGTCGATCACCTTGGCGCGGGACTCCGAATTCGTCGCCTGGAGGGTCTGGCGCATGTCGACGCGCTCCTTCAGCGTCGCCACCAGCACCTGCTGGGCGTCGATCGTGCCCTTCAGCCTGTCGCGCTCCGCGGTCTTCTCCTTCACCTGCCCGCCGAGGCTGCCGACGGCGCTGGCGAGCTGGGCGACGTCGCCCTCCAGCACGCGCTGCTCGCGCGCCGCGATGAGCGGCGGGACGCCGGCCTGGAATGCGACGGCCGGCACGGGGCCCAGCGCGCGCTTGGCCGAGAGGGCCAGGGCGGCGGCGCGGCGCGCCACCTCGGCGCGCTCGGATTGGAGGTCGGCCTGGAGCGTGCCCTCGTCGGCCTGGGCCTCGCCGGGATCGAGCGTCAGCAGCACCTGCCCGGCCGCCACGCGCGCCCCGTTCTGCACCGGGACCCCCAGGACCTTGCCGGTTTCCAGCGGCTGGATGGTCTTGGTGCGGCCGACCGGCTGGATCTTGCCCTGGGCGGTGGCGATGATGTCGACCCGCCCCACGTAGGACCACACGAGCGCGGCCGTGACGAAGGCGCAGATGGTGGCGATCATGCTGCCGCGGATGGGCGACAGCGGCGTTTCCAGGATCTCCAGCGCGGCGGGCAGGAACTCGTGGTCGCCCTGGCGCAGCCGGATGCGGCGCGGGACGGCGGGGGGCTTGGGCGGATCGGCCCTGGCCGGCAGGGTGCTCATGCGCGGACCTGTTCGTTCTGGAGCGCCCACAGCTTGCGGTAGAGCCCGTTCTGCCGCTCGATCAGCTCGTCGTGCGGCCCCGCCTCGATGATGCGGCCGTCCTCCATGCCGATAATGCTGTCGCAGGGCCGTACCGCGGCGAGGCGATGCGCGATGATGATCACGGTGCGGTTGCGCACGATCTGGCGCATGTTGTTCTGGATTACCCGCTCGCTCTCGTAGTCGAGCGCCGAGGTCGCCTCGTCGAAGATCAGGATCGGCGGGTTGGTGGCGAGCGCCCGGGCGATGGCGATGCGCTGGCGCTGGCCGCCCGACAGGTTGGCGCCGCGCTCCTCGATCACCGTGTCGTAGCCGGCCGGCAGCTTGGCGATGAACTCGTCGGCGCCCGACAGCTTGGCGATGGCGATCACCTGGGCGCGGGGCATGGCGGGGGCCGCGAGCGCGATGTTGTCGTGGATGGTACGGTTGAACAGCAGGTTCTCCTGCAGCACGACGCCGATGTTGGCGCGCAGCCAGGCGGGGTCGACCTGCGTGAGGTCCGCGCCGTCGAGCAGGATCTGCCCGTCCTGCGGGATGTAGAGGCGCTGGATCAGCTTGGTCAGGGTCGACTTGCCCGAGCCCGACGGCCCCACGATGCCCACGACCTCGCCGGGCCTGATCTGCAGGCTCACGCTCTTCACCACGTCGTTGGCGGCCGGGCGGTAGCGGAAGGTGACGTTGCGGAACTCGATCAGCCCGCGGGGCGGGGGCAGCACGGTGCGGGCCCGGATCGTGGGCTCGGCGGGCGCGTTGAGGATGTCGCCCAGGCGCTCCACCGACACCTGCACCTGCTGGAAATCTTGATAAAGCTGGCTCAGGCGCAGCACCGGCGCCGTCACCTGGGCGGCGATCATGTTGAAGGCCACGAGCGCCCCGATGGACAGCTCGCCGTCGATCACCGCCTTGGCGCCGAACAGCATCAGCAGGGCCGTCGTCAGGCGCGACACGTATTGCACGCCGTTCTGGGCGAAGGCCGACAGCATGGTGACGCCGAACGAGGTCTTCACGTAGGCGGCGAGCCGCTCCTCCCACTGCGCCTGGATGATGGGCTCGACCGCGGACGCCTTCACGGTCTGGATGCCCACCACGGCCTCGACCAGGAACTGCTGGCTCATGGCGCCGGTGTTGAACTTTTCGCGCACCTGCTCCTGCAGCGCGGGCCGGAAGCCGAAGGCGATGAGCAGGTAGAACGGGATGGACAGCACGACGACGAGCGTGAGCTTCCACGAATAGGCGAAGAGCACGCCGAAGAACACGAAGGTGAAGACGAGGTCGAGCGCCGAGAACAGCCCCTGGCCGGTGAGGAAGGCGCGGATGTTCTCCAGCTCGCGCACGCGCGCCACCGTTTGCCCGGCCGCGCGGGTCTCGAAGTAGGAGAGCGGCAGGTGCAGCAGGTGGCGGAACAGCCGCTGGCCGAGCTCCACGTCGATGCGGTTCGTCGTGTGGGACAGCGCGTAGGTGCGCTGGTACTGGAGCACCACGTCGAACAGCCCCACGATGACGATGCCCACCACGAGCACGATCAGGGTCGAGTAGCCCTTGTGGCTCAGCACCTTGTCGACCACCACCTGGAAGAACAGCGGCGTCACGAGCGCGAAGATCTGCACGAAGAGCGAGGCCAGCAGCACGTGGCCGAGCGGCCGGCGGTAGCGCCAGATGGAGGGCAGGAACCAGCGGAAGCCGAAGCTCTTCGGGTCGTGGCCGGCCCCCATGATCCGCCGGCCGACGAGCAGCAGCCCCGGCTCCACCTCGGTCAGGAACTCGTCGGTTGAGAGCGCCCGGTCGATGCTGGTGACGGGGTCGACGATGCGCAGCCGCCCGTCGGGCAGCCGGCCGCCGAACACCACGAAGCCGCCCTGGCGCAGCCGGGCGATGGCCGGCGTGGGCGTGGCGACGAGCTGCTTCTCGGTCGTGCGGGTCACCCGCCGCGCCTTCAGCCCGATCATCCCGCTCGCGCGCATCAGGTCGTCGACGCCGGCGTCCCGGCCGATCAGCGCCAGCTCGCGCTGGAGGTGCGTGGGATCAGCGGCGATCCGGTAGAAGGCCGCGATGCCGCACAGGGCGCGCAGCCCCGCGTCTGGCCGGGGCGCGGGCGTCATCGGGGCGGCGGCGGACTGGATCATCGTGACGCGCGTCTCGATCGGGGGTTCCGCCATAGGAGCGGCACCGGGTGTCGGCAATTTGACGGATGTTACGAAAAAATTCTCAAAGAAAATGGTTACCGTCGCGTTTCGTCATCGGCGACGCGGCCGCTCTGCGCAGAAAAGCGCCCGTTTTCTACTTCGGGTTTCGCGCCTCCGCAAACTGGAGGCCAAGTCCCGCGCGAGGCCAAGTCCCGCGCGAGGCCAAGTCCCGCGCGAGGCCAAGTCCCGCGCGAGG
>CAXTFP010000296.1:0-4731 GCA_964243135.1 uncultured Lichenihabitans sp. | reverse complement strand
GCCGTGCTCGGCCTGATCCCGTCCACGGGCGAGGTCGTGATCGATGGCACGGCCATCGCCGGCCTGTCGCCGGCCGCGATGAAGCCGCTGCGCCGGGTGGCCCAGATGATCTTCCAGGACCCCTACGCGTCGCTCGACCCGCGCATGTCGGTCGGCGACGCGATCGCCGAGCCGCTGGCGATCCACCGCATCGGCACGCCGGCCGGGCAGCGGGACCGCGTCGCGGCCCTGCTGAAGCGCGTCCACCTGTCGCCCGACCACGCCACCCGCTACCCGCACGAGTTTTCGGGCGGCCAGCGCCAGCGCATCTGCATCGCCCGCGCCCTGGCGCTCGGGCCCAGGCTCATCGTGGCGGACGAGAGTGTGTCGGCCCTCGACGTGTCGGTCCGCGCCCGCGTGCTCGACCTGCTCCTCGAACTGCAGGAGGAGATGGGCCTGGCGTTCCTGTTCATCTCGCACGACATGGCCGTGGTCGAGCGCATGAGCCACACCGTGGCGGTGATGCGGGGCGGCCGGATCGTCGAGCACGGCACCCGCCGGGCCGTCTTCGAGACGCCGCGGGACCCCTACACCGTGGCCCTGATGCGGGCCGTCCCCGTCCCCCACCCGCGCGGCGCCGAACTCGCGCCCCGGCTGGCGGTGTAGCGGCCCGGGGACCCGCCGGACGCGGGACAGCGCGGCGTCCCGGTCGCCCGCGTGCGGCATTGACAGGGATCCAAGGAACCCACACGATCCCGCGCAGTCGGGCAAAACCGGGCATGGCCATGTTCGCCGTCGAGCGGCAGAAGCGGATCGTGTGGCGGTTGAAGGAGCGCGGGCGCGTCGCGGTCGCGGATCTGGCGCGCGAGTTCGACACCTCGCCCGAGACCGTCCGGCGCGACCTCGCCCTGCTGGAGGAGGCCGGGGAGCTGAGGCGGGTGCACGGCGGCGCCATCGACCCCGCCAAGGCGATCGGCCCGGAGCCGCCCATGGCGGAGCGCGCCGCGATCCGGGTCGAGGAGAAGCGGCGCATCGCCCGCGCCGCGCTGGCGCTCGTGCCGGAGCGTGGGACCCTGCTGCTCGAATCCGCCTCGACGTCGCTGATCCTGGCCGAGATGCTGCCGGACGGCCTCCCGGTCACGATCGTCACCAACGGGCTGGAGATCGCCCTGCACCTCGCGACGCGCGGCTTCGACGTGGTGATGATCGGGGGGCGCGTGCGCAACCGCAGCCTCGCGACGCTCGACGACTGGGTCCACCCCGCCCTGGCCGGGTTGCGCACGGACGTCGCGTTCCTGGGCACGCTGGGCTTCACGGTCGAGGCCGGCCTCACGACGCCCGACACGTCCGATGCCGTCATGAAGAGCCGCTGCCTCGGGGTGGCGGAGCGCAACATCCTGCTGGCCGAGTCGGCCAAGTTCGGCGTGATCGCGATGTGCCGCTACGCCGAACTGTCCGACTTCGACCTCCTGATCACCGACGCGGGCCTGAGCCGGGGCGGCGCCGAGGAGATCCGGGCCGCGGGGGTCGACGTCGTCATCGCGTGAGGCGGCCGCAGAGCCGTCGCGCTCCACGGGAGGAGATGGATATGGCGCAGATCGAACTCGGCCGGGCGGCGCCGGTCGCGAAACGCGGCACCGACATGCGGCGCGGCGCGATCGCCGGCTTCGTCGGCTCGCTGATGGAATGGTACGACTTCTACCTGTTCGGGACGGCCTCGGCGCTGGTCTTCGGGCGGCTGTTCTTCCCCTCGGCCTCGCCCGCGGCCGGCACGCTGGCAGCCTTCGCGACCTTCGCGGTGGGCTTCGTGTCGCGCCCCATCGGCGCCGTCCTGTTCGGCCACATCGGCGACCGGGTCGGGCGCAAGACCGCGCTGCTCGCCACGGCGCTCATCATGGGGCTGGGCACGCTGGCCATCGGCCTCCTGCCGACGTACGACGCCATCGGCGTCTGGGCCCCGGTGCTGCTCGTGGTGCTGCGGCTGCTGCAGGGCCTGGGCATCGGCGGCGAATGGGGCGGCGCCTCGCTCGTGGCGCTCGAACACGCCCCCACGGGCCGCCGCGGCCTCATCGGCAGCCTGCCGCAGATGGGCTCGCCGATGGGCCTCCTCCTTTCGACCCTGGCCTTCGCCCTCGCGGACCGGATGGACGCGGCGGACTTCCTCGCCTGGGGCTGGCGCCTGCCCTTCCTCCTCAGCGCCGTCTTCCTCGCGGCGGCCGTCTACATCCGGCTCAACGTCGAGGAGACCCCCGCCTTCCTCAAGGCCCGGGCGAGCGGCGAGCAGGCCGCCCTGCCGATCGTGGCGCTGTTCCGCCGCCATCCGAAGAACATTGCGCTGGCCACGGGCGCGCGCCTCGCCGACGCCGTGGTGTTCAACACCATCAACGTCTTCGGCATCGCCTATGCGGCCAACACGCTGCACGTCGACCGGGGCACCATGCTCAGCGGCTTCGTGCTGGCGGCGGGCGTGGAGGTGGCCCTCCTGCCGCTGTTCGGCCTGCTGTCCGACCGGGTCGGGCGCCGCCCCGTCTATCTCGCGGGCGTGGTCGTGTCGGGGCTGTTCATCTTCGCCTACTTCCCGCTGCTGCAGAGCGGCTCGACCCTCCTGGCCTGGTTCGCCATCGTGATGTCGCTGTCCGTCGGCACGGGGCTGATGTTCGCCATCCAGAGCTCGTTCTTCTCGGAGCTCTTCGGCACGGGCGTGCGCTACACCGGCATCTCGATCGGCTACCAGCTGTCGGCGCTGATCGGCGGCGCCCCGACGCCGCTCGTGGCCAGCGCCCTGGTGCTCTGGGCCGGCGGCGCTTGGTGGCCCGTGGCGGCCTACGTCTGCGCGGTCTGCACGCTCAGCGCCGTCTGCGTCTGGCTCGCGGCCGAGACGCACCGCGCCGACCTCGCCTGATGCCGCACCCGGAGGAGATACCCGTGACGGCGCCCGAAGCCCCGACGACCCGCCCCAACATCGTGCTGGTCATCACCGACCAGCAGCGCTTCGACACGATCGCGGCGCAGGGCCACCCCCACATGGTGACGCCGAACCTCGACCGGCTGGTGCGCGAGGGCGTGAGCTTCTCCCGCATGTTCGTGACGGCGCCCTCCTGCGCGCCGTCGCGGGCGAGCCTCTTCACGGGCCTCTACCCGCACCAGACCGGCGTGCTGCGCAACGAGCAGCCGTGGCGCTGGAGCTGGGTCGAGAGCCTCGCGGCCTCGGGCTACCGCTGCGTCAACGTCGGCAAGATGCACACCTATCCCTGGGAGCACCCGTTCGGCTTCCACGAGCGGCACGTCGTCGAGAACAAGGACCGGGCGCACGCCGGCGTGCCCTACTTCCTCGACAACTGGGACAAGGCCCTCCACGCGCGCGGCTTCGAGAAGCCGAGCCGCAAAACCTACGCGCGCCGCGCCGACTACCGCGAGCGGCTCGGCGCCTTCGCCTGGGAGCTGCCGGCCGACATGCACCCCGACAATTTCGTCGGCGACCTCGCCTGCCACTGGCTCGACATCTATCCGGGCCGCGAGCCCTTCTTCCTCCAGGTCGGCCTGCCGGGGCCGCACCCGCCCTACGACCCGACGCCCGAGGCGCTGGCGCTCTACGAGACCCGCGACCTACCGGAGCCGATCCTCGAGCGCGCCGACATCGACGGCCAGCCGCAGGCGCTGAAGGACCTCCGCCGCGAGCACACCGAGGACGACCACGACGCCGTGGTCCACCTCCTCGACCCCACGCCGGAGCAGACGCGCCGGCAGCGGCAGCACTATTATGCCAACGTGACCATGATCGACGCCCAGGTCGGCCACCTCCTGGCGGCGCTGGAGCGGCGCGGCGTGCTCGACGACACGCTGGTGATCTTCACCTCGGACCACGGCGACTGCCTCAACGACCACGGCCACAGCCAGAAGTGGACCATGTACGAGCAGAGCGTCCGCGTGCCGGCGGTGGTCTGGCGCCGCGGCCTCGCCCCCCGCACGGTCGAGGCGCTGTGCTCCTGGATGGACTTCGGCCCGACGATCCTGGAGGCCGCGGGCCTGATCCCGCCCGACTGGATGCAGGCGCGCTCGCTCGCGCCGCTGCTGCACCGAGACGGCGCTGGCCGCCCGCGCGTCTTCGCCGAGCATGCCCGCGACATGTTCCTGAAGGGCACCGCCTGCATGACCATGGTGCGCGACCGGCGCTGGAAGCTCGTCCACTTCGTCGACAGCCCCGAGGGGCAGCTCTTCGACCTCGACGCCGACCCGCGCGAGGTGAAGAACCTGTGGGACGACCCCGCCCACGCGGAGGTCAGGCGCGGCCTCGTCGACGAGATCCTGCGCTGGCGGACCGAGACCGGCCTGAACCCGGCCCCCCTGCCGGCGCCCGTGCGGTGAGCCCGGGCGGGCCGCCCGGCATGGCGTGGGTCCCGGGCGGGACCTTCCGCATGGGGTCGGACCGGCACTATCCCGAGGAGGGGCCGGTGCGCCGCGTCGCCGTGGACGGGTTCTGGATGGACCGGGCGCCCGTGACGGTCGCGGATTTCGCGCGCTTCGTCGCCGCCACGGGCCACGTCACGGTGGCGGAGCGCGCGCCCGACCCGGCCGACTACCCCGGCGCCGACCCGGCCCTGCTGCGGGCGGGCTCCATCGTGTTCCACCCCGAGAACTATGCCGCGACGCGCGCGCCCGGCTCCGGGTGGGCCTACCGGCCGGGCGCGGCCTGGCGGGGGCCGGAGGGCGGGGACGACGTGGGCGAGGCGCGCGCCGGCCATCCCGTGACCC
>CAXTFP010000295.1:0-4745 GCA_964243135.1 uncultured Lichenihabitans sp. | reverse complement strand
GTCCGCCTCGGCCTGCCGGTGGCGCAGGCGGGCCTCGGCGAGGCGCTCGGCGCGGGCCGCCGGGATCAGGGCGGCCTCGTCCACCACGAGGGCGTCGAGCTCCCCCGACACCGCCGCGATCTCAGCGTCGAGCCCCCTCAGCTCCGTGGCGAGCTCGATCCCGCGGCGCTCGACCTCGGGCAGGTCGCGCGCCCAGGCGGCCGGGGCGTCGGGGAGGTCGAGCAGGGGCCGCAGCTCGTCGCGCAGCCGCCGCAGGTCGGCCAGGCGGGGCAGGGCGCCGAGCTGCCGGCCGATCTCGTCCAGCCCGGCGCGCCCGCCGCCGCCGGCCGCGGCGGCCTCGTCGTACTGCGCCTTGAACCGGTCGCGGGCGGCGGCGAGCTGGCCGTGGGCCGAGGCCAGCGTGTCCTTCTCCTCGCGCCGCGCCTTGAGCGCGTCGAGCGCCTCCTTCAGCCGCGCGAGGCCGGTGCCGTGCGAGCGCGCGCGGTGGAAGCCGTCGGCCTCGGCGTGGAGCGCCTTCAGGGTCTGGCCCAGCGCGGCCAGCCCGGCGCTGGCCGAGAACAGGAGCTGGCCAAGGTCGCCCCGGCTGGCCAGGATGCCCTCGCCGCCCTTCTCCAGCGTCTCGTCGTCGAGCGAGAACATGGTGCCGTAGCCGTCGCGGCCGATGCCGCCGAGCTCGGCCGCGATCAGCCCCTCGTCCACGGCCCGGCCCTCGGGGTCGAGCAGGCTCGCGCCCTGCCGCTTCACCCGGACGAGCTCGCGCGCGCCCGCCGCGAGGTCGAGCCGCCCGCCGACCCGCATGGTGGGATAGGGGTGGATGAAGTTGTAGCGGCTGCGCGCCTCGATGCCGAACAGGAGGTCGAGCAGGCCCGCCAGCGCCGTGGATTTGCCGGCCTCGTTGGGGCCGTAGACGACGTGGAGGTCCGGCCGGCCCGGCACCGGCGCCCCGAAGTCTAGGCTGCGGTCGGTGAACTTGCCGTAGCGGGTGAGGTCCAGCCGCGCGACGCGCATCAGGGCGCTCCGCGGCCCGGGGCCTCGGGCCGCCCCATCAGGCGGCGTCGGCCCCGGCGGGGGCGTGCAGCCGCGCCAGCACGTCCTCGGCCCCGTCCTCGATGTAGCGCGACAGGGCCGCGGCGAAGCCGTCGCGGTCCGTGCCGAGCACGGCGCCGCGGCATTCGGGCGGCAGCCGGCCCCGCAGTTCCTCGGCGACCGCCGCCATCTCGGCGCGGAAGCCGTCGGAGCCCAGGATGTCGTGGCCGATGATGCGGCGCAGCTCGGCGAAGGGATCGCCCGGCACCGCCGCGGCCGAGCCGTCGGGCGCCGCGCACGCGACCTCGACCTTGTCGATCCACACCCGGCCGATGGCTTCCCCGCGGATCCGGGCCTCCTCGCGCAGCACGTCGAGGTCGCGCCGCAGGCGCCAGGCGAGGGGGGTGGTGCCGGTGAGGCGCACGCGGGCCACGAGGTGCTCGGAGCCGATGAGGTCGCGCGCCCGCCCCAGCGCGGCCTCGATGGCCGGCGCCACGCCGGCCCAGTCGTCGAGGCCCTCGACGTCGACCTCGACGCGCTCGAACTGGGCGACCCCGGTGATGCGCGCCTCGACCGACACGCCCCGGTCGTCCGCCACCGTGACCAGCGTGACGGATTTCGGCCCGCTCTCGTTGATGTCGCGGCCCTGCGGCATGCCGGGCATGACGATCGTGGCGGTGCCGCGCGCGCCCTCCACCACCTGCCGGCGGTGGATGTGGCCCAGCGCCCAATAGTGGAAGCCCCAGGCTTCGAGCTCCGCCACCGTGCAGGGCGCGTAGGGGTCGTGGCCCTCGGCGCCGCCGAGGCTCGTGTGCATCAGCGCGATGTTGACGGCATCCGCCACCGGGGGCCTGAACTTCGGCAGCAGGCTTTCGGCCGCGTGGGGCTGGGCGAAGCTCAGCCCGTGCACCACCACGTCGAGCCCGCCCGCCGCGCGGCCGAGCGCCACCGCCTCGGCCCGGCCGCCGAAGACCCGCACCGAGTCCGGGAAGGTCAGCTCGCGGGTGATCTTCGACAGGGCGTCGTGGTTGCCGCGGATCACGAAGCTGCGCACGCCCGCCGCGTGCAGCCGCCCGGCCTGCTCGGCCAGGAAGCGCGCCGTCTTCATCGACGTCTGCTCGCCGTCGTAAAGATCGCCGCTCAGCAGCAGCGCGTCCACGCCCTCGTCGATGCACAGGTCGACGACGCGCACGAAGGCGCGCCGCGTGGCGTTGCCGATCAGCTCGGCCAGGGCGGGGTCGCGCAGCGCGAGGGAGCGCAGCGGGCTGTCGAGATGGATGTCGGCGGCGTGGACGAAGCGGAAGGCCATGCAGTCCCTCAGGGCGGCTCCGCTCCCGTCTACTGCAACGAGGCGCGCGCGGCCACTCGCGGGTCGCCGCGGGGTCACAATCCGGTGGACGGCGGGGCTCGGGGGCGGGCGTTCAGGGCGGGGGCGGATCGCCCAGGTCGAGGCGCCCCTGCGCGGCGCCCGCCGGGAGCGGCAGGTCGGCGAGGCCGAGGACCGGGATGCCGTGCCGCTCCCCGAGGGTGCGGACGTCGCCATCGTCGCTGTAGATCGCCGTCGCCCCGCTGACCTTGGCGATGGCGACGATCTGGCGGTCGTACCTGACTTTCGCCCAGGGTCCGGTCGCGCCATCCCCCGCGTCCCCGCGATCCAGGGCGTGCCGGGTCATCAGGGCGACCTCGATCGCCGCCCTGAGATCGAAGGCCTCGATCTGGAACACGGTCCGCCTCTCGACCTCCCTGAGCAGGTCGGCCGTCGCGTCGCCGGCTCGGACCAGCAACCCGTTCAGGGCCGGCGCCGGGATGACGATCCTGCTGCGCTCGCGCTCCAGCTTGGCCACGAGCCCGGCGAGCCTGTCGCGCCAGAAGGCGACCTCGTCCCCCGTCGCGGGATCGCGGGGCGCGGCGGCCTGCTCCGGCCGAAACAGCGAGAGGAGGACGTTCGCGTCCAGCACGACCGTCATCCGTCGATCCCGTCGCCGCGGAGATCGGACAATTCCTCCGCGCTGCCGTCCCAGCGATCTCCAAGGAGGTCCAGGGCCGACAGGGCTTCCGTCAGCGTGTCGTCGAGGAGGACGTCGAACCGCTCGACCTTCAACCCTTCCAGGATCCAGCGTCCGTGCCGCCGCGACCAGCGGCCCAGCCCGTGCAGCCGCACGGGCTCGAACAGGTGGCGGGCCAAGGCCTTGGCGACCGGCCGACTCGCCAGGATCTCCGTCAGGATCGCATCCTCGGCCCGGAGGATGACGCGCACGTCGTCGCCCTGGCCGCCGACGCGGATGACTTCGCCGTCGATGCTGCCGGTCTGACGGACGTGCCGGAGCTCCGCGGGGTCGTCCTTCCCCGGAAACGGGAGGACGTCGGCGTCCCGGCTCCCCGTCAGGGTCGCGCTCGTGTCATCCAGGCGCAGCCTCTCGTTGATGCCGCGATAGGCCCTCATGGCATCGATCGGGCCTTCGCCGCGCCCGACCGCGGAGAGCCGGTCGCGAACCCGGGGCAGGGCGTCCGCCTCCACCCTGATGAGGGGCACGGCACCGTCGGCGTCGCCCGTCGTGACATGGACGGCCTGCTTCTCGCCGAACAGGGTCGCCAACTGCGACAGGTATTCGGCGAGGCGCGCCATCGGCAGCGTCTCGGGCGTGTATCTGTCGATCGTGAAGCGGAACTCCCCTGCCTCTGCCATGCGTTCCATCATCCTCGGGGGCACGCGAAGAGTGTGCCATAGCGGATGCCGATGTCGATACATCCGGCATGGCGGCGCATCGGATCTACGATACAGTGGATGGGCAGGGCACGAGGTGATCGGACTCGCTCTCCGCGACGCCATCGCCGGAGGCGATGCGGAACCGGTAACGCAAGCAGGTCAGGAGTTGGCCATGGACGACCGATTGTTCTACGCCGTCGAGACGGTGGTGCCGAGAGCCATCGACGAACTGGATGACGTGCGTTTGATCGTCGACACGGAGGTCCCATCGCGCGGACTTCTCCCGATGGGTTCGTGCGGCACGGTCGTGGCCGTCCACGGAGACGGCGAGGCTTTCTCGGTCGAGTTCGAAGAACCCTTCCACGCTCTGCTGCTTTTGGACGCCGATCAGATCGAAGCCATTCCGGGGGCGACACGTGACCGTCTCATCGCCGCGCCCGACGACATACGTCATCGACGCCCTGAAGATCACTAGGTATCTGCTCGACCTCCAGAGCAAGAGGGGTGCCTCGAAGGCGAAGTTCTTTTTGGGATGGGGCTTCGATCGGAACGACCCCGGCGGTTTCACGGTGGCGATCGTCTCTCACGCGAAGTGCTCTCCATTGGTGGATGTCGTGCAGACGCCGTATGGGCAGACCCTCGTCTACGAAGGGCCTGTGCAGTCTCCAAACGGCGCGACGCCCTCCATCTATTCGGTGTGGCAGATCGCGACGGGATCGGCCGAAGCTCGCCTGATCACGGCCTATCCCGTCTGACGAACCTCGTCGGCTCCGCGGTCGGTGGGAGCCGCACACTGACGCGTCCCTTCCACCCCGGAGACGCTGCCGCCCCGATCCGCTATGAGGCGGCACCGCTACCGGGGGCCGTCCCATGAACCACATCCATTCCGAGACGCCCGCCGCGCCGCGCGGGCCCGTGGCGCTGCTCGGCGTCCCGGTCCAGGCCGGCACGCGACAGGCGGGCTGCCTGATGGGGCCGGCGGCGCTGCGCACGGCCGGCATCGGGGCGGCGC
>CAXTFP010000294.1:0-4749 GCA_964243135.1 uncultured Lichenihabitans sp. | reverse complement strand
CATGGGGCCGTTCTGACGGCGCGCGCTTGCGCGGAAGGGCGCGCGCCGTCAGAACGGCCCCATGTTGGCCCTGCGATCCGCCGTCTTCAACCTGCTCTTCTACGCCCTGCTGATCGCCCTGATGCTCGGCGGCCTGCCCACTATGCTGCTCGGGCGGCGCGCGGTGCTGCGCCTGGCCAACCTTTGGGGCCGGTCCTCGCTGTGGCTGCTGCGCGTCGTGTGCCGAACCCGCGTCGAGTTCCGGGGCCTGCGCCACATCCCGGCCCGGCCCGCCATCGTGGCGGTGAAGCACCAGAGCTTCCTCGAGATCATCGCGCTGTGCAGCCTGTTCCCGGAGTTCAGCTTCGTGTTCAAGCGCGAACTGACCCGCATCCCCCTGTTCGGCTGGTACCTGTCGGCGAGCCGTCAGATCGCGATCGACCGGTCGCAGGGCCGATCGGCGCTGGTCGAGGTCAGCCGGCGGGCCTGCGAGGTGCTGGGGGAAGGCCGGCAGCTCTTCATCTTCCCCGAAGGCACGCGCCGCTCCCCCGCGGCCCCGGCCGAGTACAAGTCCGGCATCGCGTTCATCTATGCCGAGACCGGGGCGGCCTGCCTGCCGGTGGCGGTCAACTCGGGCCTGTTCTGGCCGCGCCGCTCGTTCCTGCGCCACCCCGGCACGGCGGTGATCGAGGTCCTGCCGTTGATCCCGCCGGGCCTGGAGCGGGACGCCTTTCAGAACCGCATGCGCGACGGCATCGAGGCGGCGAGCCGCGCCCTGATGGCCGAGGCGCTCGAAGCTGACCCGAGGCTGGCGTCCCTGTTCCCCGGCGGCACGGTCCCGGCCGCCTGAGGGCATTTCGGGCGGGAAAACCGCCGGGCGCCGATTGACCGTGGCGGCGCCTCCGTTCTATCTCTGTTCTCATCGGAACGGAGAGAGAACGGCGATGCGACACGGAGCTTCCGGCCTGCCCTGCCTCGCGGCGCCCCGCGCTCCGGCCTCCGAAGCGCCGCTGGCGGGGCTCGCCGGCAGCGCCCTGGCCCGGCGCTTCCGCCACTGGCACGGGGCGAGCGGCCGGCGCCATCTGTTCTCGGTCTTCCCCATCGGCCGGCCGCTGCCGGGCGAGGACGCGCCGCGCTTCGAGGATGCCGTGGTGCTGGCGGTTGGGTGCGACGCCGCGGGCGAGCGCCGCATCATGGCGATGGACGAGACCGGCCCGCTGCCGGGCCTGTTCTACGACAGCGCCCGCTTCCGCGCCGCGGTGGCGGGGGGCGCGGACGAGATCCACGTCCACCTTCTCACGGACAGCGCCGCCGGCCGCGCCGCCCTGCTGCGGGACCTCGCGGCCGCGTGACGGTTCGGAGCGGGTGGGACGGTGCTGCCCCGCCGCCGATTCAGGGGGTGCCTGATCGTCGCCTGCTTCACCCGCGATAGGGGGACCATAGCGGTCGGCCGCCCTCCCGCAACGCGTCAAACGGAGTAGTCCGCCCGGGCCTGCGCGGCAGTCGTGCGGGTCCGGCGCGGATCACGCGGTCAGCGCGTCGATCTTGGCCGCGAGGACGAAGTCGTTCTCGTGCAGCCCGCCGGCCGCGTGCGTCGTCAGCGACAGCTCGGCGTAGCCCCATCCGAAGGCGACGTCCGGGTGGTGCCGCTCGGCCTCGGCCAGGGCCGACACCCGCGCCACGAACGCGAAGGCCGCCGCATAGGTCCGGAAGGCGTAGCGGCGCGTCAGGCGCGTGCCCTCCGCCGCGACGGCCCAGCCCGGCACGCCGGCCCGCAGGCGCTCGACCTCGCCGGACGCGAGCGGCGGCACCCCACCGCGGCAGGGCACGCAGGAGCGGGTCGCGAGATCCTCCACGGCGTCCGCCCTCCCCGTCACGCGCCTGCGCGCTCCATCAGCGGGTCGAACAGCCGCCGTTCCAGCGCTTCCGCGGCGGCCGGCCAGCCCTCGCGCGTCGCGCACGGGACCGGGACGGGTCGAGGCGTCGCTTCGGCGAAGGCGGACATGGGCGGGCGCTCGGGCGGGTTAACGGGGCATTAGGGTTGACGGACTATCTCCGTCCCGATCGGGGATCGTCCCGATCCGGAACGGAAAGGCCGCAGCCGCGATGCCAAGCTATGTCGTGCCGGCACACCCCGCAAACCGGTCCCGCGCGACCGCGATGGCCGGCCTGATCGCCGCCCTGGCGCTGGCGGCGTCGCTCGGCGGCTGCGTGACGGACCGGGACGCCACGGGCGCGGTGGCCACGGCCGTGCCGGCGCTGCCCGACACGCCGGCGGGCCTGCGCGACTACGAGGCCACGTGGGCGCGCCGCCACGAGGCCGACCCCGGCGACGTGACGGCGGCGATCAACTACGCCCAGGCCCTGCGCGGGCTCGGCCGCTACGCCCAGGCGACCGCCGTGCTGGAGGCCACCGCCGCCAAGCACCCCGACGACAGGGCCCTGTTGGCCGCCTATGGCAAGGCCCTGGCCAATGCCGGCCGCCCGCGCGAGGCCATGGCTGTGCTGGGCCGCGCCCACACGCCCGACCGGCCCGACTGGTCGGTGCTGTCGGCCCAGGGCGCGGTGGCGGACCAGCTCGGCGACCACGCGGGCGCCGTCGACTATTACGAGGCCGCGCTGAAGATCAGCCCCGGCGAGCCGGCAGTCCTGTCGAACCTCGGCCTGTCCTACGCGCTGAACAAGCAGCTTTCGCAGGCCGAGGACGTCATGCGGCTCGCCGCCGCGAACCCGAAGGCCGACATGCGGGTGCGCCAGAACTACGCCCTGGTGCTGTCGCTCGAAGGCAAGTTCAAGCAGGCCGAGGGGGTCGCGGCCACCGACCTCGCGCCGGCCGACGCGGCGGCCAGCGTGGAAGCGATCCGCCAAACGATCGCCACGGACGAGCGCTGGCGCGGCCTGGGCAAGGGAGCGGGGACGCTGGTGCCGGTGCGGCCGGCCAAGGCCCCGGCGGCGGCCGGCGGTTGAGGGCCGGACCCCTCAGACGACTTGCACCTCGATGCTGTGCAGCACGGGCACGGGCTCGACGGCCGGCATGAAGCCCTCGGGGCGGCCGGGCCGCAGCCTGCCCTTGGCGGCGCGGGCCGCGCGCGTCACCATGGCGATGGATTTGGGGAGCTGGCGGCGGAAGAAGGCGAGCTTGCGGACGTGGGTCTCGACCGTCCAGCGCACCACGGCGCCGGCCGGGAAGAACACGACGTCGCCCGGCCCGAGGCGCCGGGGCGGCGCCACCCCGTCGTCGAGCACGATGGAGCCTTCGAGCACGTGGATCGTCTCGTCGATGTCGTAGTGCCACGCGAACCGGCCCGGCGTGCAGTCCCACACCAGCGTGCGGGCAGTGCCGTCGCGGCTGCGCGACAGTTCGGCGTTGCGGGCCACGGGCGCCCCGTCGATGATCCACTCCCGCTTGATCGGCGCCGACTTCAACTCGACGGTTGTGCTGCCGTGGACGATGGCGGTTGCTGGCACGCGGGGCTCCTGCTGCAGATGGGACGTGGATATCAGCCTTCGGGCCGCCACGGATCGCAGTATAGGCAAGTCGCCGCGACCCGCAACGCCGCAGTCGATCCGACCGGTTTTCAGGATTAACGCCGGACTGAGCTTGGGATAACAATCCGAATCGACGTCGCGGCCGACGCGGGCGTGGCTCCCGGCACGCCGGGCCGGGGCGACGGCGCCCTGCCCCCTCCGGCCGGGGGGAAAAATCGCGGTCCGGCCCCCGGCCCCTCCCTACCGGGACAGGTGCTAAACGGCTAAAGCCTCCGCGACACCGCGAGATCGCGCTTCACGAAGGGTGCCCGCCATGACCGCTGCCGCCGACGACGTCCGCATCGAACGCGATTCGCTCGGCGAGGTGCCGGTGCCGGCCGACCACCTGTGGGGCGCGCAGACGCAGCGCTCGCTCCACTTCTTCCCCATCGGCACGGACCGCTTCGCCTGGGGCCGCCCTGTGATCCGCGCGCTCGGCGTTCTGAAGAATTGCGCCGCCCTCGCCCACGGCGATCTCGAACAGTTGCCTCGCGAGAAGGTCGAGATGATTGCGGCCGCCGCCCAGGAGTTCCAGACGGGCTCGGGCACGCAGACCAACATGAACGCCAACGAGGTCATCGCCAACCTGGCCATCCGCAACGCCGGCGGGGTGCTGGGCTCGAAGAAGCCCATCAATCCCAACGACGACGTCAACCGCGGCCAGTCGTCGAACGACGCCTTCCCGACCGCGATGCACATCGCGGTCGTGGAACAGATCGAGAGCCGCCTCGCGCCCGCCGTGATGGCCCTGCGCGACACCTTCGCGGCCAAGGCCGCGGCGGGCGAGGACGTGATCCTGGTGGGCCGCACCCACCTCCAGGACGCGACGCCCATCACGCTCGCCCAGGTGTTCTCGGGCTGGATCGCCCAGCTGGAGGAAGCGCTCGACGGCGTGCGCCGCGCCCTGCCCGGCCTCCACGCGCTGGCGCTGGGCGGCACGGCGGTGGGCACGGGCATCAACACCCACCCGCGCTTCGGCGAGGTGGCGGCCGCCCGGATCGCGGTGGAGACCGGGCACCCCTTCGTCACCGCGCCCAACAAATTCGCCGCCCTGTCGGCCCACGACGGGATCGTGGCGGCCAGCGGCGCGTTGCGGGTGCTGGCCGGCGCCGCGATGAAGATCGCCAACGACGTGCGCTGGTACGCCAGCGGCCCCCGCGCGGGCCTGGCCGAGCTGACCATCCCGGAGAACGAGCCCGGCTCCTCGATCATGCCGGGCAAGGTCAACCCGACCCAGTGCGA
>CAXTFP010000293.1:0-4772 GCA_964243135.1 uncultured Lichenihabitans sp. | reverse complement strand
GCGGCACCCCGCGCCGCGCCGGCGGGCGCCGGGCCGAGCGGCGCCGAGACGCGCTACCTGCTCGGGGGCGACGGCCGCATCACCGTCAAGCGCGACGGGGCGCCGGTCGCGTCCTACGAGCTGCACGCCGTCCCGGACCTGCCGCCGACGATCGCGGTCGAGGGCCGGCCGGCGCGCAACGCGCGGGGATCGCTGACGCTGCGCTACGCGACGGGCGACGACTACGGCGTCGTGGGCGCCGAAGCCCTGTTCTCCGACCCGATCGTGGGCGGCAAGCCCGTGGCGGGCCGCACCCTCGTGCCGCCCCCGAAGGTGCCGCTCGCGCTGCCCGCAGCCCCCCGCGGCATCGGGGTGGGCGAGACCACGGCCGACCTCGCGGACACCCCCTGGGCGGGCGCCACCGCCACGATGGTGCTGACGGCGCGCGACGAGGGCGGCAACACCGGCCGCAGCGCGCCCGCGAACGTCGTGCTGCCGGCGCGCAGCTTCACCCAGCCGCTCGCCCGTGCCCTCGTCGAGCAGCGCCGCGACCTCGTGCTCGACCCCGACGGGCGCGAGCGCATCAATACGGCGCTCGACGCGCTGACGCTCGCGCCCGACGTCTTCGCCGTGCCGCCCGCTGTCTTCCTCGGGCTCAGGACCGCCAAGACCCGGCTCGACGGCGCGAAGGACGACGCCGACCTCGTGGCGGTGGCCGACCTCCTGTGGGCCATGGCGCTGCGGATCGAGGACGGCGACCTCAGCCAGACCGAGCAGGACCTGAAGGCGCTCCAGGGCGAGCTGAAGGACGCGCTGGCCCGCCACGCGCCCCCCGAGGAGATCAAGCGGCTGACGGAAGCGCTGCGGAAGCAGCTCGACAAGTTCCTGGCCGAGATGGCCCGCCGCGCCGACCCCTCCGAGCGCGCCGACCGCGGATCGCCGGCCGACAAGGGGCGCACGGTCACGCCCCAGCAGCTCCAGTCCATGATCGACCGCATGGAGCAGGCCGCCAAGGACGGCGACATGGCCGGGGCCCAGGCCATGCTCGACCAGCTGCGCGGCGTGCTCGACAACCTCAGAACCGCGAAGCGCCGCTCGAACGGGCAGTCCCAGGCCCAGCGCCAGATGGATCGGGCGATGAGCGACCTCGACAGGATGACCCGCGACCAGCAGGCCCTGCGCGACGAGACGTTCAAGCAGGGCCGCGACGGCCGCAAGGCCGACCGGGACGGCGACGAGGACGAGCCCGACGCGGGCGACGGCGCGCCCGGCGGGGACGACGGAGCGGGGGCCGACGCCCCGCCGAAGGACGGGGACGGGGCGCAGGGCGGCGATCAGCCCGGAGGCCAGCAGGGGGACGGCCCGTCCGGGGCCGGCCAGGGCGGGAGCGGGGCCCTCCAGGGCCGGCAGAACGCGCTGCGCCGCAAGCTCGGCGAGGTGCAGAAGCAGATGCGCGACATGGGGCTCGACGGCGAGAAGGGCTTCGACGCGGCGGGCCGGGCCATGAAGGACGCGGAGGGCGCGCTCGGCGAGGGCCAGGGCGGCAACGACCGGGCCGTGGAAGCGCAGGGCCGCGCCCTGCGCGGGCTCCAGCAGGGCGCCCAGGGCCTCGCCAAGCAGATGGCCCAGGGACAAGGGCAGGGCCAGGGCCAAGGCGAGGGGCAGGCGCAGGGGGAGGGCGACGACGGCCAGGGCGACGACGGCGGCACCGGCGCGGCCGACGGCCAGGAAACCGATCCGCTCGGCCGCCCGCGCGCGACCCGCGGGCAGGGGACCGGCTCGAACGAGGATCTCCGTGGTATCCCCGGGGGCGCCGGGGCCCGCGCCCGGCAGGTCTTGGAGGAGCTCCGCCGCCGCCTCGGGGACCCGTCCCGCCCGCAGGTCGAGCAGGACTACCTGGAGCGGCTGCTCAAGCGTTATTGAGGGCGCGCGCGCCCTCGACTATGTCGATGCCCCGAGCGATCCCGCCCGACGCCGCCGCGCGGCCGGGCGGGATGCCGGATGACGTCGACCCGACCATCCGCAGCGAGGACGCAGCATGACGGCCCATTTCCACCAGTTCCCCTGCCGCTCCGACAATTACGGCGTGCTGGTCCACGATTCCGCCACGGGCGCGACGGCGGCCATCGACGCGCCCGAGGCCGCGGCCGTGCTGCGGGCCCTCGACGAGACCGGCTGGAGCCTCACCGACATCCTGGTGACGCACCACCACGCCGACCATGTCGAGGGCATCCCGGCGCTGAAGGCGCGGTTCCCGGAGATCCGCGTCGTCGCGCCCGCCGCCGAGGCCACGGCCATCGGCGGGGTCGACCTCGGGGTTTCGGAGGGCGACGAGGTGATGGTGGGCCACCTCGGTGCCGCGGTGATCGCCACGCCGGGCCACACGGCCGGTCACATCGTCTACTGGTTCGAGGAGGCCGGGGCGCTCTTCGCCGGCGACACGCTGTTCGCGCTCGGCTGCGGCCGGGTGATGGAGACCCCGCTCGACACCATGTGGGACTCGCTCCTCAAGCTGTCGCGGCTGCCGGGCGACACGCAGGTCTATTGCGGGCACGAGTACACGGCCAGCAACGCGAAGTTCGCCCTCACGGTCGAGCCCGACAACGCCGTGCTGCGCGAGCGCGCCCGCGAGGTCGACGGGCTGCGGGCGGAGGGCCGGCCGACCCTGCCCACGACGATCGCCCTCGAACTCGCCGCGAACCCGTTCCTGCGCTGCGCGGAGCCGGCCGTGCAGGCGGCGGCCGGCCTGCCGGGCGGCGAGCCGGCGGCGGTCTTCGCCGTGCTGCGCGAGCGGAAGAACCGGGCGTGAGCGGCGACGGGCCTTCGGCCCGCGACGTCATCCGCTTCCACGGCCTCCAGCCGCACCCCGAGGGCGGGCACTATCGCGAAACTTTCCGCGACCCCCGCTGCGACGCGGAGGGCCGGCCCTTCTCGACCGCCATCCTGTTCCTGCTGGCGGCCGACGAGTTCTCGGAATGGCACCGGGTCGACGCCGCCGAGGTGTGGCACCACTACGCCGGGGCGCCGCTGGTCATCACTCTGTCGCCGAACGGCCACGACGCCTCCGCCCATCGGCTCGGGCCGGGCTTCGCGGCCGGCCAAGTGCCGCAGCTCGCCGTGCCGGCCGGGTGCTGGCAGACGGCCGTGAGTCTCGGCGCCTGGACGCTGGTCGGCTGCACGGTGGCGCCGGGCTTCCGCTTCGAGGGGTTCGAACTGGCGCCGCCCGGCTGGCGGCCGATGCCGCGCGGGTAGGGGAGGTTTCGGGGTGGTGGAACTCTACGGCCGGACCCTGTCGCGCCTCGACCTCGCGCGCCGGGCCGGCAGCCTGGCGCAGTTCGCCGGCGTGCGGCTGGTGACGCTCGGCGACGGCGTCGAGCGCGGCATCCGGGCGCTCGAGTTCCGCACCGGCACGGGCCTGCGCTTCACCGCCCTGGTCGACCGCGCGCTCGACATCGCGGATTGCGAGCACAAGGGCCGCGCGGTCGGCTGGCAGTCGCCGAGCGGGTTCCGCCACCCCGGCCTGCACGAGACCGAGGGGGAAGGCGGGCTCGGCTTCCTGCGCTCCTTCTCGGGCCTGCTCGTGACCTGCGGGCTCGACCACGTCGGCTTCACGGCCGAGGAGACGGCCGAGCACTACCATTACGGCCCGCGCTCGACCGTGAAGCATCCGATCCACGGCCGCATCGCCACCGTGCCGGCGCGGCTCGGCGGCTACGGCGAGCGCTGGGACGGGGATCGCTGCATCCTGTGGTGCGAGGGCACCGTGCAGCAGTCGGCCGTGTTCGGCGAGGACCTGCACCTCGTCCGCCGCATCGAGGCCGAGGTCGGCACCGACGAGATCCGCATCCACGACCGCGTCGTCAACCACGGCTTCTACGACACACCGCATATGCTGCTCTACCATCTCAACGTCGGCTATCCGGTGCTGGACGAGGGCGCGCGCCTCCTGGCCCCGGTGGCCGACGTGGCGGCCGCCGCCCACGCGGGCGAGGCGTACCGGCGCCAGGGCGTCGGCTATCGCACCATGGCCGGGCCGCGGGACGGCTTCCGCGAGCAGGTGTGGGAGCACGAGCTCGGCGCCGACGCCGAGGGGCGCGTGCCCTACGCGGTGGTCAACGACGCGCTCGGCTTCGGCCTCGCGGTCGAGGTCGTGAAGGCGCAATTGCCGACCTTCACCGAGTGGCAGCATTTCCAGGCCGGGCAATACGCCCTCGGCATCGAGCCCGGCACCCACCACCTCCCCGGCCGCGCCTTCGCGCGCGAGCGGGGCGAGCTGATCCGGTTGCAGCACGGCGAGGAGCGGCGCTACGACCTCGCCCTGCGGGTGCTGGACGGCGCGGATGCCATCGCGGCGGCGGAGGGCCGGATCAGGGCCGTCGGCACCCAGCCCGAGGAGGATTTTCCGGAGCCGTCAGGCGTGTTCCGGCCGCTGCGGTGAGTTCTCCTTCTCCCGCGCGCGGGAGAAGGACGGCGCGCGGAGGGTGTCTCGCGGCGCGAGGCGGCGCTGCAGCCATCGCGTCACCGGCGCCTCGAAGCCGCGGTGCACCGCGAAGGCGGTCCCGACGGCGAGCGCCACCAGGGTCAGCATGAAGGGCAGCGCCGGCAGGCCGGCGAGGTCGAGAACGCGGCCGAGCAGGGACTCGACGCCCATGTAGAGCCCGTAGTGGACGAGGTAGAGCGCGTAGGAGGCGTCGCCGAGCCGTTCGAGCCAGCGCCGCACCGGGCCCGCGGCGCCGTCCGGCGGGCAGAGCGCGAAGCCGCCGACGACCGCGGCGGCCGGCAGGCCCCAGACG
>CAXTFP010000292.1:0-4779 GCA_964243135.1 uncultured Lichenihabitans sp. | reverse complement strand
GTCGAAGCCCGGGCCGGCGCCGCCCGGTGCGGACCGGGCCGCGACCGTGCCGTCGAGGTCGAGGTTCGGGCGCAGGGCCGCGCCGTCGATGTGGAGCTTCACCCTGAGGCGGCCGTGGTCGAGCGTGCCGGTGGCGAGGCGGAACGGCACGCCCCCGGCGCCGAAACGCCCCGTGATCTTGACGGGCCCGCGCAGGCTCGCGGCTTCGCCGTCGAGGTCGAGGCCCGACAGCGCCAGGCGGCGGCCGTCGGCTAAGTGGAGCGCGACCGTGCCGTCGCGCACGCCGACGTGGTCGAGGGCGACCCGGTCGGCGAGGTCGTCGGCCGGCAGGGCGAAGCCGACCGTGCCGTCGCGCCCCTCGACGAGGTCGAGCCGCGGGTGCTCCAGCGTGGTGTCGACCACCTGGATTTGGCCGCGCATCAGGGCGGTGAGGGACAGCTCGGCGTCGAGCGCCGCGGCGGTGATGCGGGGCCGGCCGGGATCGCGACCGCCGACCGCGACATCGCCCAGGCGCAGGATCGGCCGCGGCAGCACCTTGAGGTCGATGGACCCTGAGACCTCCACGGGCGTCCCGGCGGCCGCGGACAGCTTGCGCTCGATCAGCGCGCGATGGCTGTCCCAATCGATCAGGTAGGGTGCGACCAGGGCCGCGGTCAGCACGCCGATCACCAGGATGGCCAGGACGGTCAGGCTGTCGCGCAAGGCGGTGACGGCAGTCGCGGTTCGGGGCGCCCGGCCGGGATGGCGGCGCCCCGCGACCCTAGCGCGAAACCCGACCGGAAGGAACCGCCCCCGGGCCGCGGGGATGGTGCGGCACCGGGAGCTCCACGCGGGGCAAAGGGGTCACGCTCGGCCGAACGCGACGCGCGCGATCTTCGGGGTTGCGATGGCCCGGGCGTTTGTCTATAGACCCAACATCGACCGGACGCGCGGCGCCCTTCGATCCGCGCCCTTCGTCTAGCGGTCCAGGACGTCGCCCTCTCACGGCGAAAACAGGGGTTCGATTCCCCTAGGGCGCGCCAGTGCGCAACACCTGACCAGCGTTGTTGCCGATCAGGCCGCTTCCATGGTCCTTTTCGGGCCATGCCCGCCCGCCGAACTGCACAGATCTCTGCCGTCGAAGGCGCTGACTTCCGGTTCCTCCAGCGGATCGGCTCGCACCGGCACTGCTGCTACCCCGTGCCGCGCCCGCTGCGACCCGAGCTTGGGCTCTACTTTCGCAGGGCGTTGGGGACGGGCGACCTCAGGGAAGCGCAGAACCGGCGCCGGGATGTCGTCAACTGAGCCCGAGATGAGAGGCGGGCCGAAGCGGTAGGCAAGGCGGGCAGGGCGAGGCCTCGCGGCCCCGTGACATCACTTGTGACGACGTCCGGGCCCGCCTGCGAGGTGCTGGGCCGGCTCGCTCCGTGGACGACGACACGGGGGAGGTCGAGGACAATCCGGCCTTTGACGGAGCTGTAGACGCGCTGGCCGACGCCCATGGGAACCGCGACGGGGCTCCGCCGGCGGCGCTGGTGAAGGCGGTCCACGATGAGCGGGAAGGGCGGGAGCCGATGTCGGCCCCGCTCAAGGATGACTTGGAGCACAACCCCAGAGTGTTTGCCCCCGCGATGAACCGTCGCTTGCTCGGCGCCACAGATACGCTGCAAAATAGCAGAACGTTGACGGTAGGAGAGCGTGGGCAAGGTCGGCATGGGCTATCATCGAACAGGCCGCAGCGAACCTGCTTCGGCCCCTGCGGGTCGGCTGCACGGCATCGACTTCTGGCGAGGGTTCATCCTCTGCACGATCTTCATCAATCACGTACAGGGAACGGTCTTCGAGCGGCTGAGCTTCAAGAACTTCGGGCTCTCCGATGCGTCGGAGGCCTTCGTGCTCGTCGCCGGTCTGTCGCTGGCCCCCGCCTACGGCCGCCGCGTGTTCGCGGGGGAACGCGCCTCGGTCGTCGCGAGCCTCGCGAGGCGAGCCGTGAAGCTCTACGGGGCGCACGTCGGTGTGTCGCTGGCGGGCCTCGCCGTCTTCGCGGCGGGCGCGGTGCTGACGGAGAACGCCGACCTGATGCAGGTGGAGGGCCGTGACCTCGTGATCGACGATCCGGTCGCGGCCCTCGTGGGACTTCTGTCCCTCGGGCATCAGTTTGGCTACTTCAACATTCTGCCCATGTACGTCGTGCTCATGGGCTTCGCGCCCATCATGCTGCTGGCGGCGCGGAGCCGCCCCCTCCTGATGGTGGGCGTGTCGGCAAGCGTCTACGCCCTGTCCCGCCTCACGTCGTTCAACGTGCCGACTTGGCCGATGAGCGGGGTGTGGTTCTTCGACCCGTTCGCATGGCAGTTGCTGCTGGCCGTAGGGATCGCGGCGGGGTTCCGGATGAGGCGCGGCGGGATCGCGGTCGGCGTCCTGCCATTCGCCGTCGCCGGGCTCATCGTGGCGGGTTCGGCCTTCTGTGCCACGGACGGCCTCGGCATGTGGCCCGGCCTCGATGTCGCCGTCCGAGCCTTTGCTGACACGGACAAGACCATGCTGGGCCTGGGCAGGATCGCCCACTCCTTGAGCCTCGCCTACTGCCTCTACGCGATGGGTATCGCCAAGCTCCTGCAGGCGACGTGGTTCTACAGGCCGCTCCTGCTCATCGGGCAGCACGGCCTTCCGATGTTCGGCCTCACGTCGGTGCTGTCCGCCGTCGGGCACGTCGTGACGACCACCTTCGGCCACACGCTGCTCATCGACAGCGCGGTCATCGCCGGAGGGCTCGCCCTGACGCTCGCCGCGGCCCATGCCCTGAGCCGCAAGGCTCACTCGGTGCCTCTGGGCGTCGCTGGGGGTGCCGCCATGCGGTGAAGGGTACGAAGTGCCATCAGCCCACCGCAAAAACGACGGATCGGAGCCGGAACGATCGAACCTTCGCCGTGGCCCGCCCTCAAACCTCGGCAGGCTCCGCAGCCGCGACACCTGAACGGGCGCCCCAGCAAGGCCACAGCCGTTGCGCGTCCCTCGATGACAGACCAACATATGGCTCCGGCATAGGCCAGCTCAACGATATTGACCACCGGATAGCGACGATGCCCTCGGACACTTCGCTCCGGCGCGCTGCCGCGGGTCGGGCAGGTCATCGGGATGACCTTTGAACGACGATCGGCTCCGCGAGCGCCCCGCCCATCGTACAGGCCGCGTCCATCGCCGCCCATCCCACCCGATCACTGAACCATGACGGATCCGGCCGACGACACTCTTTTTGTCCTCCCTCGCCCTCCCGCATCATCCTCACGCTCCCGTGGGAAACCTGCTAAGCGGAGCCGTCCCCACAGCCGATTGCATGCATCCGATGGCGCTCCCTTTCCTGTCCCGCCTCCGAATCGACGCCTATCTGCTGGCCCTCATCGCCACGATCATCGTGGCGGCGGTGCTGCCGGCGCGGGGAGCTGCCGAGCCGGTCGCGCGGGTCGCCGTCACCGCGGCCGTGTTCCTGCTCTTTTTCCTCTACGGGGCGCGGCTGTCGACGGCCGCCGTGGTGGAGGGGATCGCCCATTGGCGGCTGCAGAGCCTCGTGCTGATCTCGACCTTCGCGCTGTTCCCGGTCATCGGCCTCGCCCTCACGGGGGCGTTGCGGCACTGGCTGCCGCCGGATCTGGCGCTCGGGCTGATGTTCGTCTGCGTGCTGCCCTCGACCGTGCAGTCCTCCATCGCCTTCACGTCCATCGCTCGGGGCAACGTGCCGGCCGCGCTGTGCAGCGCCTCCGTGTCGAACCTGCTCGGCATGGCGCTGACACCGCTGCTGGTCGCCGCGCTGCTCACCACGCACGGCGCGGGCTTCTCGCTTGCGGCCCTGAAGGACATCGCGCTGGAACTATTGCTGCCCTTCGGCCTCGGCCAGGCGCTGCGGCCCTGGGTCGGCCCCTGGATCACCCGGCGGAAGAACGTGCTGTCCTACGTCGACCGCGGCTCGATCCTGCTCGTGGTCTACTCGGCCTTCAGCGGGAGCGTGGTCGCGGGCGTGTGGTCCCACATCGATCCCTGGAGCCTCGTGCTGGTGATGGCGCTGGACGCCGTGCTGCTCGCCGCCGTGCTGGTCGCCACCACCGTGGCGAGCCGCGCGCTGGGCTTCAGCAAGGAGGACGAGATCACCATCGTGTTCTGCGGCTCGAAGAAGAGCCTCGCCTCCGGCATCCCCATGGCCAACATCCTGTTCCCCGGCACGGCGGTGGGGGCCGTGGTGCTGCCGCTGATGATCTTCCACCAGATCCAGCTCTTCGCCTGCGCGACGCTGGCGCAGCGCTACGCCCGGCGCCCCGCGGTGCCCAAGCCTGCCGCGGAGGCGGTCGCCCGGGCGTGACGCGGATCAATACACCGCGGGATAGACGTATTTGACGATGACGTCCTGGATGAACAGGATGATCAGCAGCAGGATCACCGGGGACACGTCGATGCCGCCGAGGTTCGGCAGGATGCGCCGGATCGGCCGCAGCGCCGGCTCGGTGATGGCTTCGAGGAAGCGCCAAATCGAGCGGACGAAGTCGTTGCGGAAGTTGATCACGTCGAAGGCGACGAGCCAGGACAGGATCGCCATGGCGATGATGACGTAGCTGTAATAGTTGAGCAGCAACAGGACGATGTCGAGGATCGCGCGCATGCGGGCTCCGGGGACGGCTCGCTCGCGTGATCGCTCGAGTCCAGGCAGCGTCCATGTAGCGGCGCCGTCCCCGGCCCGCAACCCGGCCGCCCCCAAGGACCTATCCCGATAGGAGATCGGGTCGGTCCGACGGTCCTTTTCCGCGCCGG
>CAXTFP010000291.1:0-4831 GCA_964243135.1 uncultured Lichenihabitans sp. | reverse complement strand
GTGACCCGCTCGTCGGAGTCCGCCACCCGGACGGTGCTGGGGAACCACACGTCGACGGGCAGCACCACGACGAGCTTCAGGGGCTCGGCGCTGCTCGCGTGGCCGAAGGCGATCTGCGCCACGGCGGCCTGCCGGTTCGGCGGCTGCACGGTCTGCACGGCCTCGCAGATGCGCGGCACCTTGTCGCCGCTCCCCCTCTCGCAGCGCGCCGTCCAGTCGCCGAAGGCGGCCGTCGTCACGCTCGGGTCGGCGCCGACGGGCGGCGGGGCCGGAGGAGCGGCGGGCTTGGCGGTCTGCGCGGCGGCGGGACCGCACAGGGCCAGGATGGCGAGGAGGGCCGGAAGTCCGGCGGGGTGACGCATGGGGATGAGGAGTCCTGGTGCAGCGTGGTCGGGCCCCGCTCATAGATCAGGACGGGCGGGGGCCAAACCCTTTCGGCGCCGCCCGGCGTCGGTCAGGCTTCCGCGCCGGGCCCGGGACGTCGGGGCCGCGGGTTCCATGGCGCCGGGGCGGGACGCAACATCGCCCGCCGTCCAGGCGTTGCGCATCGCATGACCGACAGCGCGCCCTCCTCCGTCACCTTCGAGATCACAGAGCCGCGGGACACGCCCTGGCTCGGGGCGTTCTTCGGCTACGTCGCCATGGTGCCCTTCATGGTCGGGCTGTCGATTTTCTGGCTGGCAGCCGAGCCCTGGCGGGGGGCGGCGCTCGCTGTCACCTTGTTCTGGGGCTGCGCCATCCTCACCTTCCTGTCGGGCGTGCGGCGCGGCGTATCGTTCCGCACGCCCGGTGGCGTCACGGGTGCGCAGATCGTCACCATGCTCTGGCTGTTCTGCCTGGGCTTCGCGGCCATCGTCTTGACGGCGGTCGCCCTGCCGGTTCCGGCCGCCGTGCTGCTGCTCGCCGGCTATCTCACGCTCGGCGTGTTCGACCCCATCGCGGCCCGCAAGCTCGAAGCGCCGCTCTACTTCGCGCGGCTCCGCCCCGTCCAGATGACGATCCCCGTCGTCTGCCTCGCCGGGACGATCGTGCTACTGGTCTCGCGCTGAGGCGCGGGGTCGCCAAGGAAGACTCGCCATGGACATGACTTCGGGCCTCGCCCTCGCGGGCTTCGTGCTGGCGTCGCTCGCGGCGGCGTCGAGCGGCGCCCTGTTCAAGCCAGACGCCTGGTATCGCACCCTGCGCAAGCCCGGCTGGACGCCGCCGCCCTGGGTCTTTCCCGCCGTCTGGACGCCGCTTTATTTGGCCATCGCGGTGTCGGGCTGGCTGGTCTGGCGTGAGGCGGGGCTCTTCATCCTGCCCATGGCGATCTTCTTCGCCCAACTCGTGCTGAACGCCGGCTGGTCCGCGGTGTTCTTCGGCCTCCACCGGCCCGACCTCGCCTTCGGGGAGCTGGTGCTGCTGTGGCTGTCGATCGCCGCGACCCTCGTCGGCTTCGCGCCGATCAGCGCGGCCGCGGCTTGGCTGCTGGCGCCCTACCTCCTGTGGGTGACGATCGCGGGCGCGCTGAACCTGTCGGTGTGGCGCCTCAACCCCGTCCACGCCGCGCGCGCCTGAGACTCGGCTGATGGTGCTCACCCGCGCCGCCGCGGCGGCACTGCTCGGCCTGCTCCTGTCCACCGGCGCCGGTGCCGCCGACGAGGCGCAGCCCCCGGCCGATCCCGCCTTGAAGGCGGCGGTCGACGGTGTCGGCCGCAACCCGCGTTTCCTGGCGCGCGACGCCGTGCGCCACCCCTTGGAGGTGCTGACCTTCTTCGGCCTCGCGCCGACCTCGACCGTGGTTGAGGTGTGGCCGGTGGGCGGCTACTGGACCGAGATCCTGGCCCCCTACCTTCGCGATCGCGGGACCTACTACGCGGCGCTCGAAGTGCAGCCGGCCGACAGCCCCGACCGCGAGGCCGCGGAGAGGCGCGCAGGCTACTTCCGGCGGCGCCTCGCCGAGGACCCCGATCTGTTCGACCGGGTGAAGCTGACCGCGCTTGGCCCCGGCCGGGAAGCGCTGGCGCCGCCGAACTCGGTCGACCTGATCCTGAGCTTCCGCAACCTCCACCTGTGGATGAAGCAGGGCTTCGCGGAGGAGGCTCTGGTCGACTTCTACCGGGCGCTGAAGCCCGGCGGCATCCTGGCGCTGGAGGACCACCGCGGCAACCGCGCCGGCGAGCAGGACACCCGCGCGGTGGACGGCTACGTGCGGGAGGACTACGCCAAGGGTCTGGCGGAGCTCGCCGGTTTCGAATTCGTCGGCTCCTCCGAGATCGAGGCCAACCCGAAAGACACGGCCAACTGGCCGCACGGCGTCACGACGCTGGCGCCGGTCTTCGCGCTGGGCGCGCAAGACCGCGACCGCTACGCGGCAGTCGGAGAGCCGGACAATTTCGTGCTGAAATTCCGCAAACCCCGGTGATCCTCGCCAGCGCGGAGGTCGAAGGCGCCGCATGAAGCCCCACGTCATCGTCCACATGATCACCTCGGTCGACGGCCGCATCCGGACGAGCCGCTGGAGCCCGTTCGAGGGCCGGGAAGAGTATGAGCGGGTCCACGGCCTGCTGGAGGGCGATGCCTGGATGTGCGGCCGGGTGACGATGAGCGGCTACGCCCGGGGTGCGCCCTACCCCGAGGTCTCCGAATCCCTGCCCCGTGCCGACCACGTCGCACGCCGCGACGCGCCCTCCTACGCGGTGGCGCTCGACGCATCGGGCCGGCTAAGCTGGGGGCGCGAGGGAATCGACGACGACCACCTCGTCGTGGTGCTGTCGGAGTCGGTCTCCGACAGCCATCTGGCGGGGCTGCGGCGCGACGGCGTGTCCTATGTCTTCGGAGGGGTCGGGGCGATCGACTTCTGCCGCGTGCTGGAGACGCTGGGGCGCGAGTTCAGCATCCGCCGGCTGCTCGTCGAGGGCGGCGGGCGGATCAACGGCTCGCTGCTCAAGGCCGGGCTGGTGGACGAACTGTCGCTGCTGCTCGCCCCGGCGGTCGATGGACTGGAGGGCGGCCGCGCCCTGTTCGACTACGCGGGCGACGCCGAGGACGCGACCGCCAAGGGCCTGCGGCTCAGCCTCGTCTCCTCGCAGCCGCGCGAGGGCGGGGTGATGTGGCTGCGCTACCGCGTCGAGCGCGCCTGACGACAATATTCGAATCCGACTTCCAAGAGGCTCGGCCTTTGGGAGCCGACCCCTCCTCAGCTCATCCAGTTGCCGCCGTCGATATTGTAGCACTGGGCCACGATGTAGTCGGCGTCCTTGCTGGCCAGGAAGGTGGCGAGGCCGCCGATCTCGTCGGGGCGGGCCATGCGGCCGAAGGGCACCGAGGCGCCGACGGTGCGCTTCTTCACGCCGGGCTGGAGGTTCTCGTATCGCGCGAACATGGAATCGACGTGGTCCCAGTGCTCGTTGTCGACGACGCCCGGCGCGATGGCGTTGACGTTGATGCCGTGCTTGATGAGGTCGAGCCCGGCGCTCTGCGTAAGGCTGATCACCGCCGCCTTGGACGAGCAGTAGATCGCCACCAGCGGCTCTCCTCGCCGCCCGGCCTGGGACGCGAAGTTGATGATCTTTCCGCCCCGGCCCTGCGCGATCATCTGCTTGGCGGCCGCCTGGAGCATGAACAGCAGTCCCTCGACGTTGACCGCGTAGATCTTCCGGTAGCTTTCGCGGGTGATCTCCACGATGGGCGCGAGGTCGAACAGCCCGGCGTTGTTCACCAGGATGTCGATCCCGCCGTACTCGGCCACGACCCGCGCCACCAGCGCATCGATCGAGTCCTGGTGGGTGATGTCGAGCTGGAGCCCCAGCGCGCCGTGGCCGAGCGCGCGAGCGACCTCCTGGGCGCCGGCGAAGTTCAGGTCGGCGATGACGACCTTGGCGCCCTCGGCGTGGTAGCGCTCCGCGATGGCCCGGCCGATGCCGCGCGCCGCGCCCGTGATGATGGCGACCTTGCCGTCGAGCTGCATGGTGGTGGTCCTCCCGTGGTCCCGGCCCCTCGGGCCGGCGCGTGACGTTTATCGTTCGGCCGCGCAGGCCGCGCCGTAGGGCGCCAGCGCCGTCCGGATGGCGGCCACCAGCAGGTCGCGCGCGACAGGCCGCACGGTCCCGTCCCGCACGCCGTCCCACAGCCGCGGCAGGTACTGGCTGACCAGCGTCTCGGGGATCCTCCGGTCGCCGAGCCGCGCCATCAGCGCGTCGACGGCGGCTCCGGCCTGGCGATGTGGCCAGTAGTAGCGGATGCGGTCGCTGTAGGAATAGTGGCGCTGCGCGAAGAGCTCCGCCCCCTCCCCGCCGTAGTAGCGACGCCACTGGCCGGGCTCGGCCAGCATCAGCCGCTCCATCGCGTCGCGCAACCGCGCGGTCGCCCCGCCCGGGTCGAGGATGTCGGCCACATGGTCGAGGCCGTAGAGCGCTTCCCGCAGCGCGAAGGTGAGCCCGGGCCCGACCTTGAGGATGGCGAAGCCGTCGTCGACCAGGGCCCGCAGCGCCGCCGCCGGCTGATAATCCGTGGAATGGGCCTCGAAGACGAACTGGGGCATCCGCTCCAGCGCGGCCGCGAGGCCGCGCGCCGCGGCCGGGTCGTAGGGGATGACGTCGGCGTCCCCGAACTCGACGCCGGGCTGCACGACGACGCCGACCGCTCGCGCGAAGGCTTCCTCCAGCCCGGCCGCCGCGAAGGCCGCGCGGTGGACCTCGACGGTGCGCAGCGCATCCTCGGGCCGCGTCACCTCCAAGTGATCGAGCGCGTGGGTGGCGCCGCCCGGCACCGGCACCTCGGTGCCGACGACGTAGACGGGCCGCGGCGCCTCGGCCGGCACCGCCCGCTCCGCCGCGGCGGCGAGCCGGGC
>CAXTFP010000290.1:0-4836 GCA_964243135.1 uncultured Lichenihabitans sp. | reverse complement strand
ACAGACCTCGATGACTTCGAGCGTGCCGGTGAAGATGCCCGAGCCGCGGGCGTAGAGGTCGGCGGGCAGCGCCGCGTAGGTCCGCGTCTCCATGGACAGGCGCACGCCGTCGGCACCGGGGGCCGGCGGGGAGCGGGACGTGGTCAGCAGGGCCTCAAAGGCCCCCGCCGCCTGCACCTCCACCGTGGCACCGGCCGAGGCGATCTTCTGCCAGGCGCTCGTCAGGGCATATTGGGCCATGGCTCATCCTTTCGGCGCGGCCCCGCGCGGCCGGCCTGCGCGATGTCGGGTGGGATGGGGGTGGTTGGCCCTCAGGCCGAGACGGCGACGTCGTCGGACAGGCGCCGCCACGCGCCCCTCGAATACAGGGCCGCGACGCCGCTGCCGGCGCCCGCGGGCTCGCCGGACTTCCGGCCGTCGGAGGCGAAGGCCAGGGCGCCGTCGGCGCCCGCCGGCAGGGCCGCGACCGCGCAGGGCGCCAGCCGCAGCGGCGCCGACAGGGCGACGGCCCCGGTCGCGGCCCGGATCACCAGCCCGTCGCGGAAGGTCGCGCCGTCGGGCGACACCTTGAAGTGGAAGTCGTCGTCGCCCGCGAGGCCGATCTCGGCCCGGCCCGAGAAGCCGTCCTGGAACAGGAACGAGGCCGTGTTGCCGGCCCCGGCCTTGTTGAGCTTGACCCGCACGTCGCCCGTGCCGCCGGCCCCGGCCGCGAGGGCGTTGAACAGCGCGGCATTCAGGGTCGCCGAGAGCGGGTTCGACGCGTCCGCCGCCGTGCCGACGCCGAGCGCCGTCACGCTCAGCATGGCGAGGAGGGCCGCGAGGCCGCGCCAGGCCGCGCCGGTCCAGAACAGGAGCGCGTTCTGCCCGGCGTCGAAGGCCAGCAGGCCCCGCGTCGGCGGGTAGAAGCTCCAGGCGCCGTCCTGCCAAGCCGCGACGTCGAGATCGCGGCCGGCCCAGGCGCCCGTGCCGCCCGGGGCCACGATCCAGCGCTGCCCGTCGGCCGGGGCGGGCGGCGGCGCGGCCAGCGCGCTCGACTGGACCTGGAGGCCGACCAGCGCGTCGAGCATGCGCAGGGCCTGGTTGTGGGTGACGCTCTTCTGGTTCTGGTTGGCGTCGAGGTAGGGGAGCTGGAGGTTGGGCGAGGCGCTCACAGGTAGACCGTCCGGGTGGCGACCTGCCCGCGGCCGACCACGGCCGAGAGCTGGTACAGGTTGAGGGTGTAGGCGGGCCGCGGGGCGCCGAAGTCGGCCGCCTGCTGGGCCGCCGTGTAGGTCCAGGCCGGCGCGGTGAGGCCCGCGACGGCGCGCAGCACCCGGCCGGCCCCGTCCGTCACTTCGAGGTCGTAGCGCTCCGCCTCCTCGTTCAGCGGCACCGTGTCGGGCTCCCAGGCGTCGCCGGCGAAGCGCGTGCGCCGCGCCCAGGTGAAGACCACGTCCAGCGCCGGCAGCGCCCGCCGGCCGGCGATCTGCGACACGGAGAAGGGCCGCAGGCCCGTGGCCGGGAAGGCGAGGTTGACCGACGTGTAGGTGGCGTGGCCCGGGCCGTAGAGGCTCGGCCCGTAGCGCAGCGCCTGCACGAGGTCGCGCTGGTCCACGGTCATGTCGAGCGGCACGAGCGTCGCGGGGTCCAGCACCACGAGGCGGGCGCCGGCCGGCACGGGGTCGCCGAGGGCGCCCTCGGTGCCGAGCTGGCCGCGCAGCAGCACCCTCAGCACGTAGGCGCCGGCGCCGACGAGCTCGGCGTCCCGGTACTGCAGCACCTCCCACTGGCCCGAGGCGGGGTTCTCCACCGCGACGGCCCCGGCGCCGCCGAGCACCTGGGCTTCCGTCAGCGACAGGAGCTGCGCGCCGCCGGACAGGCGGAGCGACACGGCGTTGCCCATGTCCCAGCGGTCCACCGGCCCCCGGTAGAGCGGGCCGGTGAGCCGGCCCATGGCGGCGGGCGTGTCGACAGTCGTGACGTAGTCGTACCCGCCCCCGCCGTTGCCGCGGTAGACGTCGACCCCGCACCAGGGCGACGCGTAGGCGGCGACGCGCGGCGCCCACGGCTTCGGCTCGGCGCCCGTCACGGGCGGCAGCGGGATGAAGGCGACGACGGGCGGCCCGTAGCTGCCGAGCTTCGGCGTGCCGGAGCGCGGCTGGGGAGGCGAGGTCACGCGCAGCAGCGAGGGGTCGAAGCCCACCAGCTCGGCCGTGCGGTAGGTGGTGGTGCCGAGGCTTTTGAGGCGGAACGGCAGGGTGAGGCCGTCGACCGACACGGTGACGGCGTCGCCGGCGTCGAGGGCCAGCAGCGAGGGCGGCAGCTTGATCGTGCCGGTCTCGCGCCCCGCCCACACCTGCTGGAGCAGGCTCAGGGCCGTGTCCGACGCGTAGGCCGGGTTGAGCACGGCCGCGGTCGCCAGGGCCGCGACGTTCTGGGTGTTGCCGGTCGCCTTGCGGGCGTCGACCGCGGCGCTGGCATAGGCCCGATAGGGGTCCGCGAAGGTGAGGCGCAGGGCGCCCGGCAGGTCGGTGTCGGGCGCCCGGGTGAAGCTGTAGCCGGGGTCGGCGTCGCCCTCGACCGCGAGGTCGTCGACCGCGAGCGCCGTGACGCGCACGTCGCCGCGGGCGAAGAACTGCAGCGTGCCGCCGCTGTCGCGGGCGTCGAAGCCGTGCGCGTCCATCAGCCCGGCGAGGATGTCGCGCGGCGACATCAGGCTGTCGGTGGCGTAGCCCAGCACGAGCGTCGAGGGGCTCAGCAGCGCCGACGTGTCCCAATCCGCGACCCCGGCGGCGGCGCAGAGCTCCGCGATGATCCACTTCAGCGGCACCTCGCCCAGGCGCCCGGTGAGCCAGTGGCCGAGCTCGTAGTTCGGCGTGTCGTGCCACACGGCCGTCCGCCCCGGGAAATCCGGGAAGGGCCGCGCGTCCCAGGCCCAGGCGAACATGTGGTCCGTGGTCAGCATGGGCTGGCCGGTGACGGCCGAGACGGGCGCGTGGTCGCGCCAGTAGCTCAGGGTCGCCTCGAGGTAGGCGCGCTGCACGGGGTCGTCCTTCGAGCCCGTCGAGAAATAGGGCAGGAAGGATTCCGAGGACTTGGGGTCGTAGAAGACGTTGGGCTGGTTCGGCCCCTTGTCGACCGCCGGACAGCCGAACTCCGTGAACCAGATGGGCTTGGCCTAAGCCGCGTAGGCCGTGGAACCCGCGCCCGCGACGCCGCCGGGCCGGTCGACGTGCGGGTTGAGCCACCAGTTGCGGATGTCCTTCTGCCGGAACACCCAGTGCTGGCCGTGGGCCGTGTCGACGATGGGCGTGCGCTTCTGGGCCACGCGGTCGGCGTCGCTGGCGTAATACCAGTCGAAGTCCTCGCCGCCCTCGATGTTCCGCTGCAGATAGGGCTTGTCGTAGATCGTGGTCGGGCCGGCCACGGGGTCGGAATCGATGTTGGGCGCGCCGTCGCGCCAGTCCGAGGTCGGCAGGTAGTTGTCGATGCCGACGAAGTCGATGCTCGGGTCGGACCACAGCGGGTCCATGTTGAAGATGACGTCGTTCGACCCGTCGTCGGGCCGGTGCGAATGGTACTCGGTCCAGTCGGCCGCGTAGCCGACGTGGCATCCCGCCCCGACGATGCCCTTGACCTGCGCGGCCAGCGCCCGCAGCGCGTCGACGGCCGGATAGGGGGCGGCGCCCGGCCCCGACCGGAGCTGCGTCAGCCCCACCAGTTCCGAGCCGATGATGAAGCAGTCGACGCCGCCGGCCGCGGCGCAGAGCCCGGCGTAGTGCAGCACCATGGCGCCGTAGCCCGCGAAGAAGGCCGCCACCTGGGCGGCGGCGGCCGGCGTGCGGTCGGCGCTGCCGGGCTGGCCGGGGCCGGGAAAGCAGGTGATGCGGCCGCGCCATGGATAGGGCGACTGCTCGGCCCCGCCGTGAGGGTCGGGCAGGCCGTTGCCGGCCGGCACGTCCACCATGATGAAGGGGTAGAACTGGACCTTGAGCCCGCGGGCGTTCATGGCCTGGATGGCCTGCACCACCGTGTCGTCCGACGGGGTGCCGCCGAAGGCCGGCACGAGGCCGGTGGGGGGCGCGGCCCCGCTCAGCCCCGTCGGGTCGAGGGTCGAGGGGTCGATCTGCGACACGACCTCGGCGGTCGCGCGCGTGAAGCCCGCCACCGCCCAGTCGGCCGGCGTGACGGTCTTGTAGGGCGTCTCGACCTTGGGCACGACCCGGCACGTGCCGGCGCGCAGGTCGGTGCCGAACCAGGTCACGACGAGCGACACGGCGGCGCGGTCGGGCAGGGTGAAGTCGAGGTCGTCGAGCGAGGACAGGAGGTCCGGCTGGCCGTTCGGCGCGTGGACGTTCTCGGGGAACCAGTTCCCGAAGCCGTCCGACGACTGGTAGACCTCTGTGCCCAGCACGAACTCGCCGGCGCCGGGCAGCAGGCAGACCGCGCGCAGCGTATGGGTGACGTCGTCCGGGTCGGGGATGGGCGGGCGGCGGATGATCTCGGCGGTGATCTGCGGCATGCGATTGCCGAAGTCGTCGAGCGGCATCAGGTGGAACACGAGGTAGCACAGGCCGCGGTAGGCCGGCACCATGCCGGTGCCCTCGGCCGACTCGATCCAACCGTCGGGCTCCTGGTCCTCCGAGCCGGAGTAGAAGTGGTAGCCGTACTGGCTGAGGTCGAGCACGTTGCCGTCGGCCCAGACGCGGCCGAGGCTGACGTCCTCGCCGCCCTCGCAGAAGGCCACCGCGAAGGACAGCTCGAAGCTCGTCACCTTGGTGGTGGAGGAGCCGAACCCCTTGCCCGAGGCGCCGGGACTCTTGACCTTGCTGGTGACGGCCTGGAACTGCGTGCACC
>CAXTFP010000289.1:0-4865 GCA_964243135.1 uncultured Lichenihabitans sp. | reverse complement strand
CCCCCAGCCGGTCAGGTGCAGGGCCTCGACGGCGCGGGCCGCGTCGGCGCCGAGCTGCCCGCCGAGCTCGGAGCGCGCGAAGGCGAGCGCCGCGGCGGGGCCGGCCCCCGCCATGTCGCGGGCGAGCGCCCCGCCCATGAAGCACTCGATCACCGGCCGCCCGAAGGGCCGGAGGTGGTAGGCGGCCGTGCGGGCGGTGTCGCTCGCGCCCAGGCAATAGGCTTCGGCCGGAAACAGTTCGGGTTCGGAGACGCCGAGCCACAGCTTCTCGACCGAGCCCAGGGGCAGCAGCGCCGCGGCCTCGACCTTGCCGGGCAGCGCCGGGCGGAAGCGCAGCGCCTCGGCGGCCAGCACGTCGGTGGAGGCCGTCACCACGACGGCGCGGGCCTCGATCGCGCCGCGGGCCGTCTCGATCCGCACCGGGCCGGCTCCGGCATGGTCGATCAGCGTGACGGGCGTGCCGAGCGCCGCCGGGATGGCGCGGCCGTGGTGGGCCACGAGCCGGCCGTAGCCCTCGACGACGCGCCAGTCGTCGCCCTCGCCCGGGCGGTAGTCGGCCGAGTCGCGCACCGACACGCGGTCGATCTCGGCCCCGCTGACGTAGGTGCTGACGGCGTCGAGCAGCCCGCGCCAGGGGCTGCCGTCCGGCAGGCAGCCTGACAGGGGGCCGTCGCCGCCCCCTTCGGCCGCCCGCTCGGCCCGCGCGCGGAAGTCTTCCAGCGCGGCCTCGTAGCCGGCCTGCTCGTCGGGGTTGAGGCCGAGGTCGCGCTCCTCGTCGTCCCAGGGCGCCGGGCGCCGGTCCACCGTGAAGCCCTCCTGGCCCGCGATGCCGGTCCACACGTTGGTGAGGGCGCTGTGGAGCCAGGCGCAGCCGAGGTCCACCGGCACCGCGTCGTCCCCCGCCCCGGCCCGCAGGTCGACCGTGTGGGCGCGGCCGCCGAGCCGATCCTGGGCCTCGATCAGCAGCACGGACAGCCCCGGCTCGCGCAGCAGGCGCCGCGCCGCGGCGATGCCCGCGGCCCCGCCCCCGATCACCGCTACGTCGACCCGGTCCCGCATGGCGTCGACCGTCAGCCTCCGGCCGCGACGGCGGCCCGCGGCAGGGACTGGAGGACCGACGCCTTCTGGTGCTGCATCGGCGGGGCCGGGGGCGCGCACACGCCCGCCACGGCGCCGGTCTCGAAGAGGCTCGACACCGAGGCCTCCTGGGCGATGCGGCTGACGGCCTCGCCGATCAGCGGCGCCACCGAGATGACGCGGATGTTCTTGGCCACGCGCACGGCTTCCGTGGCGTGGATCGTGTCGGTCAGCACCAGCTCCTTGAGGTTGGAGCCGGCGATGCGCGCCACCGCGCCGCCCGACAGCACCCCGTGGGTACAATAGGCCGATACGTCGCTGGCGCCCTGGGCCAGCAGCGCGTCGGCGGCGTTGCACAGCGTGCCGCCGGAGTCGACGATGTCGTCGAGCAGGATGCAGCTGCGGCCCCTGACGTCGCCGATGATGTTCATCACCTCGGACTCGCCCGCCCGCTCGCGGCGCTTGTCCACGATGGCGAGCGGCGCGTCGATGCGCTTGGCGAGCGCGCGGGCCCGCACCACGCCGCCGACGTCGGGCGACACCACCATCACGTTCGCGCAGTCGAACCGCTCGACCACGTCGCGCACCATCACGGGGGCCGCGAAGAGGTTGTCGGTGGGGATGTCGAAGAAGCCCTGGATCTGCCCGGCGTGGAGATCCACGGTCAGCACGCGGTCGACGCCCGCGCGGGTGATGAGGTTAGCGACGAGCTTGGCCGAGATGGGCGTGCGCGGCCCCGCCTTGCGGTCCTGCCGGGCGTAGCCGAAATAGGGCAACACCGCCGTGATGCGCCGGGCCGAGGCGCGCCTCAGCGCGTCCGTCATGATCAGCAGTTCCATCAGGTGGTCGTTCGTCGGGTAGGACGTCGACTGGACGATGAACGTGTCCTCGCCGCGCACGTTCTCCTGGATCTCGACGAAGATCTCCATGTCGGCGAAGCGCTTCACCACGCAGCGGGTCAGCGGCACCTTGAGATAGGTGGCGATGGCGTCGGCGAGCGGGCCGTTGGAATTCCCGGGCAGGATCTTGATCGTTCCGGCCATCATGTCCCCCTCAGCGTGGCGACGGAAACGGCGCAGTCGCCGGAGCGTGATGCGATGCCCGGTCCTCGGCGTGAGGCGCGGGTCCGGTGGGCCGCCGCGGCATCGGGCCGGGGCGCGGGCGTCATATCAGCGTTACGATCGCCGAACAACGCGCCGCGGCGCAGCATCGTGATCGCCGCCTCGACTCGCCGCCCCCTGTTGCAGAGTCAGCGCAGCACGAGGTCGAGGTCCGGGGCGTTGAGCGCCTCGGTGCCCTCCGCCCCCACGAGCGACGTGCGGCCGAGGCACAGGGCCGTCTCCGTGTCGGAGTCCATCAGGATCATGTGGAGGAAGAACACCTGCCCCGGCGCGATCACGAAGGGGTTGGCGTCGTAGAACATCGGCGCGTCCATCCAGGAGGGCGCGAAGGTGGCGCCGAGCGCGTAGCCGCAGGCGTTGAGGCGGTGGGCGCCGAGATCGTGCGCGTCGAGCACCCGCGCGTGGGCCGCGAAGACGTCGCCGGCCGTGCGGCCGGGCCTGAGCTCGGCCTCGCAGGCGAGCAGCGCTTCGCGCGCCGCCGTGTGGTAGGCGCGGTGCAGCGGCTTCGGCCGCCCCACCATGTGGGTCCGCATCAGGGCGGCGTGGTAGCGGCGGAAGGTGCCGGCGAATTCGAGCGTGATCTGGTCGTCGGCGTCGAGCTTCCGGCGCCCCGCCTTGGAGCGGCACAGCAGCGCGTCGCCGCCCGAGCCGATGATGAAGGCGTTGCCGGGCTCCTCGCCCCCGCCCCCGAAGACGGCGGCGTGCTGCGCGGCCAGGATCGCGCCCTCGTCGGCGCCCGGCGCCAGGAGGTCGATCGCCGCGCGGTCGGCGGCGTCCGAAAGCGCGGCGGCGCGGCGGACGTGGGCGATCTCGGCCTCCGACTTGGTGACGCGCAGCGCCGGCACCAGCCCGGTGGCGTCCGCCGTCTCGACCAGCCCGTCGAGCGCCGCCGCGAGCCTGAGGCCGTCCGCGTAGGGCAGGCCGTGGGCGCCGAACTCGACGCCGAGGCGCCGGCCCCGCAGGCCGAGGTCGGCCAGCATCGCGGCGAGGTCGCGGGCGGGCTCGGCGTCCGCGCCATCGCGCCAGACCCGGATGTCACCCACGAGCGAGGTGCGTTGCGCCTGCCGCAGGTCGGCCGAGCGCGTCAGCAGGGCGGTGGCGCCGTCGGCGCCGACGTAGAGGCACTGGAAGAAGCAGAAGCCGAACGTGTCGTAGCCCGTCAGCCAGTACATGCTGTTCTGCGAGAACAGCAGCAGGCCGTCGAGCCGCCGCTCGGCCAGGGCGGCGGCGAGGCGCGCGCGGCGGGCCGCGAATTCGGTCGGGGCGAAGTGGAGGGACATGGGGCGGCTCCGGCGCGGCTGTCGCGCGCGAGCCTTATCCTAGGCGGCTCACCTCTGCCAGCGCAGGCCCAGCAGGAACACGTTCTGCCCGAAGGAGGAGCCCGGCAGCGTGCTGTTCAGGCGCTCGTGGTCGTAGCTCGCCGTGGCGACGAGGCTGCGCGACAGGTGGTACTCGGCCTTCAGCGTCTCGGCCAGCGTGTTCTCCGTGATCGGCACCCCGACGTAGTCGGTGTTGAGGTAGGACAGCGCCGCCGTGATCGTCAGGTTGCGCAGCAGCGCGTGCGTGACCTGCAGCGTGGCGGACTGGGACTCCGTGCCGGGCGAGCCCGCCACGGTGGTCTCGTCGAAGCTGGTGGCGGCGCGGAAGCTGACCGTGGTGAGGGGCGTCGCCGCGTAGGTGAGCGCGCCGTTGAACACCGGGCTCGTGATGTCCTTCAGTCGGGGATCCGCGTAGCTGCGCCCGCCGTAGCCGGCCGACAGCTCGCCCGACAGGAGCCGGGTCAGTTCGAAGGAGGAGCCGACCTGCCCGGTGACGCCGATCGAATCGCGCCGGAAGCCGATGTAGTCGACCTCGCGGTCGTGCAGGCGGTCGTCGGCGAAGAGGTCCACGAAGGGCCGCAGCACCGGCGTCACCTCGTAGGTGGCGCGCAGGCGGATGCCGGCGTCGTTGAAGTTCTCGCTGGCGAGGTCCTGGAACCCGCCGCCCGCGTCCCGCGCGTCGTCGTAGGCGGTGCGGTCGAGCGAGCCGTGGAGCGCGAGGTTGAGGCGGCCGAGGGTTTCCGAGCCGCCGACCGCGCCGCCGAAGGTCGCGATGAGCGGCCGCGACTGGGCGCCCGCCGCGACTTCGGGCGAGCCGATGCGCTGCGTGTCGAGGGCGAAGCGCGTCTCGGCGTCGAGCGCCGTGTCGCGGTCGAGGTCGTAGCGGTAGTCGATGACGCCGGTGGCGTCGGGGCGGTCGGCCTCGGGCGCGGAGAAGAAGGCGTCGTAGCCGCCGTGCAGGCTCGCCGTCAGCTCGTTGCGCGACCAGGTCGAGGCGACGCCGAGCCCCCCTTCCGTGCGCTCGAAGGCGGAGGGGCGCAGGTTTCTCTGCGTCTGGTTCGGGTTGGAGTCGAAGCCGAGGCTCTGCGTCACGTAGGGCGTGAGGCGCAGCGAGCCGACCTCGACGCCGACGGGGTCGTAGGGCGCGTCCTCGATGCGGGTGCGCAGCCGCACGCCGGCCGGCAGCCCCTCCGGCGGCAGGACCGCGACGGAGGGCGCGGGGCGCAGCACGTCGCCGACCGTGTCGACCGCGGCGCCGCCGCTGCGCAGGCGCTGCGAGGGCGGCACGGAGGACGGATAGGCCTGGAGGCCCGGCAGCGGCGGGGGTCCCCTGCGGGGCGTGCGGGTG
>CAXTFP010000288.1:0-4884 GCA_964243135.1 uncultured Lichenihabitans sp. | reverse complement strand
TCCCCGAACTGCGCCGTCGCCCTCATGGCGCCATCATTAGCACGGCGCCCGGGCCTTGCTAATCCCGCGCGCGGCCCATGTCCCCGGCGCGGGCCGCCACCCCCTCCAGCCGGTCGAGGGCCGCGTTCAGCGTCGCGTCCGTCTTGGAGAAGCAGAAGCGCACCACGCTGCGGACCGGTTCCTCCGCGTAGAAGGCCGAGACCGGCACGGCCGCGACGCCGTGGCGGGCCACCAGCCGCTCGCAGAAGGCGACGTCGTCCGCGACCCCGAGGGGTGCCAGGTCGACGTTGAGGAAGTAGGTGCCCTCGGTCGGCAGCACCGCGAAGCCGCGCTCGGCCAGGCCCGCGGCCAAGCGATCGCGCGAGCGCTGCAGCCCCGCCCTCATGCCGGCGAACCAGCCGTCCGGCTTGCGGAGCCCGTGGGCGACGGCGCTCTGGAGGTTCGGCGGCGTCGTGAAGGTGAGGAACTGGTGGGCGCGGCTCAGCCCCCGCATCAGGTGCGGGGGCGCCACCGCGAAGCCCACCTTCCAGCCCGTGAGGCCGAAGATCTTGCCGGCCGAGCCGACCTTGACGCTGCGCTCCGCCATGCCGGGCAGGCCCATCAGCGGCACGTGCTCGGCGCCGTCGAAGGTGACGTGCTCCCACACCTCGTCGCAGAGCGCCACCGCGTCATGCGCGACGCAGAAGCGCGCGAGCCGCTCCAGCGCGTCGCGCGGGAACACCGTGCCGGAGGGGTTCAGGGGCGAGTTGAACAGCACCACCCGCGTGCGGGGCGAGAAGGCCCGCGCGAGGTCCTCGTCCGTGAAGCCCCAGTGCGGGGGCTTCAGCGTGACGAAGCGCGGCACGCCGCCGGCCCGGCGCACGAGCGGCAGGTAGGCGTCGTACATCGGCTGGAACAGCACGACCTCGTCGCCGGGCGCGAGGAGGGCCAGAAGCGCGCCGGCCAGGGCCTCGGTGGCGCCCGACGTCACCATCACGTCGTCGGGCGCCACCGCGAGCCCCCCGAAGCGGGCGTAGTGGTCGGCCACGGCCTCCCGCAACTCCGGCAGGCCCATCATGGGCGGATACTGGTTCGAGCCCTCGACCACGGCCTCGGCCGCGCGGCGGCGGACGTCGAGCGGCCCGGGGTCCTCCGGGAAACCCTGGCCGAGGTTGACGGCGCCGTGCTGGCGCGCCAGCCGCGACATGGTCTCGAAGACGGTCGTGGGAAGGTCGGCGAAGACGGGGTTCATGGGCACGGCGGCGGGGGAGGGGCGGGCGGGCCGGAGGTGTCGCGGTTCGGGGCGGGTTTGGCAAGCCGCGGACCGGTCCGGCCCTCAGGGTGTGTCGGCCTGCGGGACGGCCCCCCGGCTCCGCAGCCCGTTCACGGCCGGGACGAGCAGGACGGCGACGGAGGTCCCGAGCAGCCAGATCGCCGAGGCTTCGAGCGTCCTCTCGTTCCCCAGGGCCGCGGACAGCGGGCCCGCCAGGGCGTAGCCGACCGGGATCAGGGCGAAGGATCCGAGCCAGTCGTAGGAGCTCACCCGGGACAGCGCCTCGGCGGGCACCTGTTCCTGCATGGTGGTGTCGAACAGCACCGTGAACACGGCCAGGCCCCCGCCCCACAGGGCCGCCGCGGCGGCGATGGCCCAGAGCGGTCCGGCCCAGGCCAGGGACAGGAGCAGGGGCAGGCCCGAGAAGGTCCCGAGCGTCGCCCAGACCAGGGGGAAGCGCGGCTTGAAGCGCATCGTGAGCACGCCGCCCAGCACGGCCCCGACGCCCTCGCCGGACAGGATGAGCCCCCAGGCCGAGGCTCCGCCGAGGTGCTGTTCGGCGATCACCGCGCCCAGCACCATGACGGGCGCCAGGACGAACATGTGGTAGAAGCCGAACTGGACGACGATGATCCAGAGCCAGGGGTGGGACGTGAACTCGCCCCAGCCGAGGCGGAGCTGCCGCAGGAAGGGCTCGGGCGTCCCGGCCGCCCGGGTCGGCGGCAGGTCGAGCGACATCAGGCAGACCGCCCCGACCGCGTAGGTCAGCGCGTCGACGACGATGGCCCAGGGCGCCCCGCCGGCCGCCACCAGCAGGCCGGCCAGCGCGGGCCCCGCGACCCGCCCGCCCCATTTGGCGATGCCGATCAGGGCATTGGCATCCTGGAGCCTCGCCGCGCTGGTGATCTCGGGGACCAGGCCCGTCAGGGCCGGACCGAAGAACGCCTGCCCCGCCCCGAGCACCGCGCCGACGGCCATCGCCACCCCGATCGGGGGGCGCGACGTCAGCAGCAGTGCGGCGAAGGCGAGCTGCACGATGCAGCGGACGACGTCGGACGCGACCATGACGTGCCGGCGCGCGAAGCGGTCGGCGATGACCCCGCCGGCGAGGAGCAGCACGACCATGGCGGCCGTCTCGGCCGCCAGCACGAGGCCGACGTCCCCCGCCCCGCGGCCCTGACCGAGGATCGCGAAGGTCAGGGCGACCGGCACCATGCCGCTCCCCGTCAGGGACACGCCGTAGCCCAGGAAGAACAGGCAGAATTTGCGCTCCGCGAGCACGCCCGCGCGCGCGATCAGTGATGAGCCCTTCATCGTCCGCCGATGCTCCCGGTGATCGGCCCGGTCCTATCACCTCCCTCACCGCGGAGGACGAGATTCGTTCGGGGGCCGGCGAGGGGCTGCCGGAGAGCGCCACGAGCCGAGGACGTCGGGGAGACGGCGATAGGCGAGCTGATCGCGCCACGACGCCCCCGGCGCGTTGGGCCGGCGGGTGCTGCGCCGCCCGCGGCTGCGGCTCGCCCGTGGCAGCTTCGCGGGCCCGCGTTCCCTATGATGCCCGGCGACGGGCCGCGGGGGCCCACCGCGCCCTTCCGCACGGCATTGCGGTCGGGCGGGTTGCCGGCGATCGCTCCATCGCGGTCCTGGCGCGCCTCCGATCACCGGCTCGTCGCGAGGGGCGTCGTCGGGATCGACGGCGATGTCGCAGTCTTCGATCGGATCGTGACGGAGCCCGACGTCCGCCGACGAGGGCTGGGCTCCGTCGTCCTGCACGAACTCGCCGCCGCCGCGAACGCGGGCGCGATGCAACGGCTGCCCATCACCACCGAGGACAGCCGGGCTTTGTACACCCGCCTGAATTGGACCATTGTCACCGACGTCGTCTCGCTCATCGCGCGTCCGAGCAGTTGAGGGACATGGGTCGATGATCTGGCCTCAACTCTAAAGCTATTGCACGCAGGCATTTCTTCATCCCCGCTTCGAGAAGAATCGATTGACAGTGGTGAGATCTATCTTGGATGCAGTCATCACGCACCGTGTATGTCTGCATTGCACTAGTTGATGACGTCGGGAGATCGCTACATTGCAAGCATTCGAGTTGATGCGCCGGAACGGCCGAATGCGCTGATTCAACCGCCAGTGCTTCGCCTGCGCAGAGACATGGGAGCGCGGCGCCGAACGAAGTCGCTCGGAGCAGTCACTTCGAGTGCACATCGTGCCATGACGACGGCGCGCAGCCTGACGTCCGCCCGGCTTGGCCTGAACGCGGTAACGGTCCTCAATCAATCTCTGTAAGTTCGCGCCTCACCCCGCCCCCGGGGTCGAAGTCGGCAACGGCTGCGCTTATGATGGATTCCGTAAGGCACCTCATAACCGCCGTATGGCAGCGTCGGGGAGGAACGTCGACACTAATCCCAGCGAAGCGCCTCAAGGCTGCCGTCCGCCGCCGGTTGTGCCGCCGCCTCGATGCACGTCCGGCCTTGTCATCCCGACAGGCTGTCTTTAACACTCGAAAAAAGGAAAACGCGATGCAACACGCCGTTCGGTCCGAGGGAGCAACCGACCAGACTGGTGGATCGAGGCCCAACGCCAGCGGAGGCATAGCACGCAGCGACCATCGTAACGCCCTCGGAAGTTTGGCTCACGCCGATGCTCTTCGCCAGACGACTGCGAGTGTCGACGACGAGACGGTAGGCTCCAGCGTCGACAAAGACGCGTCGGCCGACGTCGCTGCCATGCGGGCAGCCCTCGGCTTGCAGACCATCGTCCGATACCTCGGACAACACTATTGGGGCCAGGAGTCTGCCCACGCCCGCGCAGCCGATCAGGTCGAACCAGGCCTGAAACTCGAGAATGTAGCGGCACATAGCTGGCAGGTCGCAGATGCCGCGCTCCTGCTCGCTCCGCATTTTCCTGAGCTGCGTGTCGAGAGGGTCGTTCAACTGGCGATCCTGCACGATAAGCTAGAGATGATCACCGGTGACTTCGATCCGGTCGGCAGCGATGGCCGGGGCACCGACTCACATGCCTTCAACCCAATCGCGCAGAGCCACAAGCGAGTCACGGAGCTTCGCGCACTGGAAAGCTACTTGAATGGGATCCGAGAACCCTCGCGATCCGTGCAGAGGGAACTCCTGCTAGACGCGATTGATGGGACCTCGGTCGAGGCCCGCTTCGTCAAGGCGGTCGACAAGCTGCAGGCGCTCATTTACGTAATTGAAAAGAAGAAGGGCTCGATGAGTGACGAGCACGTCGACTTTTCAATCAGGTACTCCGGCAAGGCTATCGAATATTTCCCGGGTCTGATCGCTCATTGCCGAATCCTGTTTCGCGATCTCCTTCGAAGTGTCGCGGCACACAGAGATATTTGCGTAAGCGACGTGGAAGTGCGTCTTTCTCCGCTCGCATCCGCCCTTGTGCGATGCTTGCGACAGTGAGGGTCGTGCCTCGTTTCGCAATTCTCGGCAAAAGCGGTGCGGGAAAATCAGAGGTCGCAAGAGTTCTCAGCGAGGAGCTGGGGTGCCGCATCGTCAAGACGGGCGCCATATGCCGCACCATCTCAAAGATTTTGTTCGGGAACGAGGACAAACGCTCGACGCAGGCCCTCGACGACGCCTTGACCGTAATCGATC